>PLXD01000574.1 GCA_003151295.1 Chitinophagaceae bacterium
GTGGCGAACAAGCGCATAGTGGTGCCGGTGGTGAGAATGTGACAGACGCAGAATTCGAAGAAGTGAAATAAACGTTTCTATTGTATTATGCATCTGGCCGTCTTCTATGTTTGCAAAAACCGGGAGACGGCCTTTTTCATTTTTTATAGGTCGGGCTTGACGGTGTAATGTATTTATAATCAATATTGTGCGTGGTTATTAACAAAGTCTTATACTTTTACGCTTGCATCTAACCGCAATGATGCTTACCTTTGCACTCGATTGAGCAATTCCTTTGCTTGCCATCATACACAGGGCGATTAACCTGATTCTGATTTTCTCTTGCTAAGTCTTCAGTTGTTTTTGTTTTCCCTCAGTTGCTCAGGAATTTGTTAAAAAAATAAAAGTAAATACGTTATGAAAAGTGATGTCAAGACATCTATTGTGCAAACTATTGTACAAATGGAAGAAAATGCGTTCAATCAATTGATCTCCGAAGTAAAGGAGACGGTAGCTAAGGATATCGATTTCCCGAAGTTGAATAACAACAGCAGCTCATTCGGCATTGTGGATATGTGGAATATCCGCAAAGGCAAGAGGTCTGCCGCCAGTCAGTTCAGAGGAGTAATGATCCCCAACGGAATGAAATATTAACAGCCTCCGGTTACAAATATTTATTGGAATATTATTTTGAACGAACGTCCCTGTTTTGTTCCTCCCTGAAGATTTTCTGCGGGACGAACGAGGCGGGGATTCTCGTTTTATGAATTATACATTTGCCGGCCTTATATGATCCCCATTTTCTCCATCAGGAAAGAAGCGTTCCGGTTCCTGGCCACTCCGCGTTGCAGTTGATAGTTGAAATGCAGCTCCCCGTTCTCGATGACACTCTCAAAGCAATAATTGCTGACGGCGCCGGCGGATTCTGTTTCCAGCGTGCTCAGACTGAGATCATGCGTTGCGAAAAGGGAGAGGCAGTGGTATTGAAGCAGCTTGTGTATGAATTGTTCCGATCCATGGGTCTTGTCTTCCGAATTAGTTCCCCTTAATATCTCATCGACCAGGACCAGGGCAGGCTGCCCGCTTTGAAGGCGGTCGATGATCTGCCGCAGTTTCTTCAATTCCGCCATGAAATAGGAGGTACGCTCCTGCAAAGAATCGCTTACCCGCAGCGAAGACAATACCTGCATAGGGGTAAAGGAGAATGAGCCTGCGCAGACGGGAGCGCCGCATTGCGCCAACAGAAGGTTGACCCCGGCCGTTCTCAGGAAAGTCGTCTTTCCCGACATATTGGATCCCGTTACAAGGATCAGGCGCTCATTCCTTCCGATAGAAAAGTCGTTCGGTACCCGGTCCTCCGCAGCGATTAGGGGATGGGCCATTTGCACGGCCCCGATAAAGGATTTACCATCTGATAACGGAATTGGATATGCGTAGTGTGGATTGTTAAAAGCAAAGGTCGAGAAGGAATTGAGACACTCGATATTTCCTACCAGGTCGATCCATGCCGGGAATGATTTTTTGTGTGCCTCCTTCCATTTTTCCAGGGCGATCACGCAATTCAGATTGTATAAAAAAAGATTATTCAGGAAAAAGCCTATCAGGAAATTCAGGCTCTGATCAAAAAAAGTAGAAAGCTTTGCCAGGCGGCGAATTGCCAGGCAGGCCAGCCCGGTCTCCCCCTTCATGGTCCGCAGGACGGCGGACTCTCCGGCATCCACCTTACGGAAAAGCCATAGAATGGATAGGTATTGTTCCAGGATCCCGTTTTTTTTGCTTAGTTGGGCATGCTGTTCGGCGATATAGCCGGAAAAAAGCGCCGTAATGATCCACCCTGCCAGGATCCCGATCAGCAGGGGCCTGTAATTATCCGTAATAGCCCAGGCCATAAGGCAGCTTGTATTATAGAGAACCAGGATCCAGCGACTGATTAACACCCATTTTTTCCGGATCAGGCGGGCAGGCGATTCCAGCCAGTCTGCCAGGCTGTGCAGATTCCCTTCTTTTTCCTGGTTCAGCAATCCCTCCGCAAGGAGTGCTTGTCGTTCATCCGCCTGTTTGGCAAGGATCCTGACGGCTTCCTGGTATTTCTTTATTTCTTCCGGCGACAGCAAAGATTGTTTGAGCAGGCTGGCCAGCCTGTCCCTTCCATGGCTGGTAGTCGTCCTGTTGAGCATGTGAAAAAGGGAACGTGTGCCGAAGATGTCCAGGTCATCCAGGTAACTTTCCTGCGAAAGGAAATTTTTACCATCTTCAAACCCATTCAATTCATTTTTTAGTACGCCCAGCTCGTTGGTATTGACATAGAGCAGTTTTTCCAACAGGGATCGACGATCTTTATACCGTGAGGCCAGCCCGACGAGCCCGGAGAAAATAAACAAAAGCAACAGGGCCACGCACAAAATGGCATTGGGGAATCCTGTTTTTATGAGTTGATAAATAATTAAGGCGAGACCCGCGAAAACAATCAGCCTCAGCCAGGCAATCAGACTCAGCCTTTTTTGAACGGTTTGGATCTGGCCGGAATAGAAGGTGATCTTGTCCTCGTAAAATGTATGCAGGGATGATGGCATGGGCATTGATTGCAGGTAATAGGAGCTTATAAATATTGATGAAAGACAGGTTAAAAAAGAAAGGCCGACCCGGAAACCGGGGCAGCCTCAATATAAAATATTTTCCGGAATAACATTTTCCGTGAATAAGCCGATTACATGATATCCATCGCTTTCACGAAGAAAGTGGTAACAAAGGGCAAAATCAGGGTCAAATACTCAAATCTTTTGTCGATAGCGAGAATCAGGGCAGCCGCGGAAATGAAAAAAAGCAACCAGTAAAACCCCGTATTTTTCTTTTTTTGTTGTTCCATATCAAAAATTTGCACGAAAATAGTTCAAAAGGACTAACGAACCAACATGAAAAATTTACCTTTGCGCCTCTAATGTGCTGCTTGCCATTCCAAAAGAACAACAGGCATTTGAAATAGGTAGCCTTATACATATGCTGGATACTATATATAAAATATATGTATAATGTAAAAAATACACATTAAATTAGCGGGTGGGTTCAAGGCTTATTAAATTTTTATTGCCAGATGAAAGTACATTTTTATCTCAGGTTCCATACGCAGGTTGGTCAATCCCTGTTCATTTCGGGAAATATAGATGCTTTAGGCAATGATGATCCCGCTAACGTGTGCCCAGCCGCCTATATGGACACCGAATTCTGGCACGCTTCGATCGAATTGACGGAGGCGCTGACGGGGCCCGTCCGCTATCACTATATTTTAAAGAATGAAGATGGGACGATCAGGGTAGAATGGGGGGATGACCGTATGCTGGAAACCGGCAGACCGGGGCTGGAAGAGATACAGGTCATCGATACCTGGAACCATGCGGGGGAATACGAGAATGTATTCTTTACCTCTCCGTTCAGGGAATTATTGCTCCCGGGTCATGACAAGAAAGCCAGGAAACGGTCAGCGTCAACCAAGGATTATACCCATATTTTTAAGATCAAAGCGCCTTTGTTAAAGAAGGATGAGATCGTCTGTCTGGCAGGGAGTGGGAATGCACTCGGCGACTGGGATACAGGGACGCCCCTGCTGATGTCCCCGGAGGGGAATTGGTGGACTTGCAGGCTGAATATTCCCAAAGAATCCTTTCCCATCGTTTATAAATATGGAGTGTACAATGGCAGGAGCAAAAAGTTCCTCTATTTTGAAGAGGGTGAAAACAGGTTGCTGCATGGAGATGCACAGGAAAATAAGATCAATATCCTCCACGATGGTTTTATACACCTGCCTAACAACACCTGGCATGGCGCCGGCGTGGCCGTCCCCGTTTTTAGCCTCCGCAGTAAGAAGTCATTCGGGGTAGGGGAGTTCTCCGACCTGAAACTGCTGGTCGATTGGGCTAAAAAAACGGGGCTCCGGCTGGTGCAAATCTTACCGGTAAACGATACGATGGCCACGCATACCTGGTTAGACTCCTATCCTTATGCGACCATTTCGGCTTTTGCCCTTCATCCTTTATACCTGAATCTTGAAAAATGTGCCGGGAAAAAATACGCTGCACTCATCAAGCCCTTGCGTAAAAAACAAAAAGAGCTGAATGAACTGCCTGAAGTGGACTATGAAGAGGTGATGCGGTTGAAATTGTCGGCGGTCAGGGAACTGTACGATCTGCAAAAAGAAGAATTCCATCAGTCAGCGGACTGGCTGTTTTTTTTTGAGGAAAATAAAGATTGGCTGGTCCCTTACGCCGCTTTTTGTAATCTCAGGGAAAAGAACGGCACGGCCGATTTCACCCAATGGAAAACCTATAATGTATATGATCCGGAAGCGATCGGCAAATATGTTTCCCGCAAGAACAGGAATTATGATTCGATCGGCCTTCAATATTTCATGCAATATCATCTGCACCTGCAACTCCGGGAGGCTACCGACTATGCGCATGAGCATGGGATCCTCGTAAAAGGGGACATTCCTATCGGTATCTATCGCTACAGTTGCGATGCCTGGGTGGCGCCCGGATTGTATCATATGGATTTTCAGGCCGGCGCTCCTCCGGATAATTTTGCGATCAAAGGACAGAACTGGGGCTTCCCCACTTATAATTGGGAACAAATGGGAAAGGATGGCTTTTCCTGGTGGAAGCAGCGTTTTAAGCAGATGAGCAATTACTTCGATGCTTTCCGGATAGATCATATATTGGGTTTCTTCCGTATCTGGAGCATTCCGATGAATGCCGTGGAAGGGATCCTGGGATATTTTGTACCGGTCATTCCCGTGTACCGGAATGAATTCAGTGAAAGGAACATCTGGTTCGACTATGAACGCTATGCCCGGCCCTTTATCAATGAGGCCGTGTTATGGGAGCTATTTAATCATCAGGCCGGTCTTGTTAAGGAACAATTCCTTTATCAGCGGGGCGACGGACAATTCAGCCTGAAAGAGCCCTTCGATACCCAGCGCAAAGTGGAAGCCCATTTCGCGGAACAGGAAATCACCGATTTCAATAAATGGATCAGGCAGGGACTATTCGATCTTATCGCCAATACGATCCTGCTGGAAGTGGAAGGTTCCGGACAGCAGCAGTTTCATTTCCGCATCGCCATGGAGAATACTTCTTCCTTCCGGTTTCTCGAATGGAACACTCAACAGCAGTTGCGGGAAAGATATGTGGACTATTTCTACCGGCGGCAGGATCAATTCTGGCAGAAAGAAGCGATGGAAAAATTACCCGCATTAAAACGGGCGACCAATATGCTGGTCTTCGGAGAAGACCTGGGCATGGTTCCGGCCTGCGTGCCAGATACCATGAAGCAATTGGGCATCCTCAGTCTTGAGATTCAACGCATGCCCAAGGACCCGACTCAACGATTCTCGCATCTCTCTTCCGCACCCTATCTTTCCGTGGTAACGCCTTCCACCCATGATATGAGTACGATCCGCGGCTGGTGGGAGGAAGACCGCGCGCTGACGCAGAAATTCTTCAACCGCGAACTTGGCCTGGCCGCAGAGGCGCCGCCCACGGCTTCGCCAGAAATTGTCGAGGCCGTGGTGCGCCAGCATCTCGCGTCGCCGGCGATGTGGTGCATTTTCCAGTTGCAGGATCTGCTCGGCATGGACGCGCACCTGCGCCGCGCCGATGTGGAGGCGGAGCGCATCAATGTGCCGGCGGACCCGGATTTCTACTGGCGCTACCGGCTGCACCTCGGTTTGGAAAAACTTCAGCGGGCCAGGGATTTCAATTTGCGGCTGGCGCAGATGATCCGGGAAAACGGACGGTGAACAGCCGCACCCGGTTTTGCCAAATCAACGCGGGCAGATTTCCCGCGCGGAAATCCGCGTCAAATCCGCCACCGTCCAGTC
>PLXD01000171.1 GCA_003151295.1 Chitinophagaceae bacterium
TCTATATCTGTGACCGATAAAGTATCGGCAAGGTTCTGCAGCAAGCCGGACAGAACATTGCCGATCCTGTCATACCCGTTCTTAGCCGATACGATGAGAGAATCATACCTGAGGACGGGCACGTAATACGGCTTGTCTCCCGATACATATATTTCCGCCCTCAACCTGATATTGAACTTGTCATCTTTTATATTCAGATCTTCTATCGACTCCCGTTCCCGGTAGGAATAGGTGACGTCCGAGATCCAGAGTTTGCGGATTACTATCAATACTTTATAGGGGGGGGCTGAGATCGAGAAATACTTGTTCAGGTAGTCAGGGATCGCCCTGGCTACAGACCCTTTCAGGATCAGTTGCCTCAACCGGGTCATCGGTAGCATGAGCGTTTCCGTATGTACCCCAATAAAAGAGGTATCCGGCCGGGCATCTATTACTTCAAAATGGCTGAAGAGTACGGGGCTATTTTTTCCTTTTTCAGGCCTTACTAATTCTATGTCTACGGCTTTACGGCTGAAGGAGGAAGGCTGGGATAATTTTTTGAGGGTGCTTTCTGATTGGGCGATGCTATATGACATCAATAAAATGCCGAAGGAGGCAAAAACGAGTTTTTTCATGAATACAGAATATGAATACAGAACAATGAATCAAATCAAATTTAATTAAAAAACCCCCCTTCTACTAATATGTGTTTTCTATTATATGTAATTAATTGCCAGCACATTGTATTTCGGGTTGTCTTCGTAGAAGTACGGGGAAAGTTTACTTGCGTAAAGGATTGATTTTTACTTTTCTGTTAAAAATAAATTTTATTATTTTTCGTTTTGTTGATACCTTGCCTGTCGAAATCTTATTGAACACATCCTAAAGAAAATTAATCAAAATCAATCCAGTTTTACTATGAAACAGCGGAAAACGACCACTTTGATCGTATTGGCTTTGGAGATTGCTACCATCGTTGCTCTTCACGCGATCAAAATTAACCAAAGAGGTAAGGCCTTGAACAGCAAGGATATCGGCAGGAATTCCGTTAACGGTCAGCAGGACTCCAAGAGCAAGACTTATTATTCCTTTGCGTGGCTCCAATAAGCGGCCTGCGAGTGCAGCCCCATCGACATAAGATATAAAGCAGCCCATCGGTAAAAGATAAATGGAATACAGGATTTAAGTGAGGAAGAAGATATAGATAGAAGGAATTTAGATAGAAGGAATTGTAAAAAAACGAGGCGTCATTCATATGGCCCCTCGTTTTTTTATGTTTTAGCGGTAGTTTTTGCAGCGACGATCCGGCTAACGGATCCGTGCTTTCAGAAAGGCCAGCGTGGCCTTGTAAGCATCGTCTTTTGCAGCCTTATCGAAGGAGGGGTTGCTGGGGTTAGCAAAAGCGTGATCCGCATCATATCGTTTTAGGGTCAATTTTTTACCCGCAAGGGTCATATTGGCCGCAAATTCATCTACTATCTGGGTAGTGATGTGCTGATCTTTATTGGCAAAAATGCCCAGTACGTCGGCATGGAGGGTCTTTAGCTTTTCCACATCTTTTTCGGGCATTCCATAATACATTACGCAACCTGCGGCTTGCTTACCTGCCATCAGGGTCGTTTGAAGGCTCCAGCCGCCTCCGAAACACCAGCCGATCGTATAGATCTTCGCCCTGGGACCTGCGTAATTAATGGCGCCTTTAATAATGGAGATGATCCGGTCGGAGTTGACTTCCTGCATCATTTTAGCCGCATCTTCGCGAGTGGCAGCCACTTTTTTATCGTAGAGGTCGATGGCGATCACATTGACGCCGCCGACATCTTTCCAGATCTTCTCGGTTTCCTGCCTGATATAATCATTCAGTCCCCACCATTCGTGGATCACGAAGATATAGTCCTTGGTCGGACTCCCGGAACGTAANNCACTGTTGACGAATTCCTTGTCCGATGCAAGCATTGCAAAAGCTTCTGTGGCTGAAGGGGCGCAGCAACTCATTTTTTGTTGGGCTCTTCCCATTATCCCGGCAAACAGGGGTAATACAAGCAGTATGAAATTTTTCATTTTGAAATTTTTATATGTAAATCGGTCAATCGTGCAATAAAAAGTGAAGTTCGATAGAAAAAAATCATTTTTATCAATAATTTGGAGAGATGAATATTGACAGTTCCAGGCGTTTTATCCACATCTCCCGGCCCCTGTTTTTCCGGGTTAAAAATTTGGCGTAGGTTTGCATGACCTCTTGGAATTTCTTCCCTTGTTGGTTTTCAACAGGTCAAATGGGCAAGTTTCCCTGCCGCCTTGACGATTAATAAAAGAACAATATAAATAAACCAGATAAATAATTAACCATATTATGGCCAAGTATATTTTTGTTACAGGAGGTGTCACTTCGTCCTTAGGGAAGGGAATTATTGCGGCNNCGATCCAGAAATTCGATCCCTATATCAATGTGGATCCGGGTACGCTGAATCCTTACGAGCATGGTGAATGCTTTGTTACGGAAGATGGAGCGGAGACGGACCTGGATCTTGGGCATTACGAGCGATTCCTCAGCATTTTCACCTCACAGGCCAACAATGTTACTACGGGTCGTATCTACCAGACTGTCATCAATAAAGAAAGAGAAGGTGCTTACCTGGGGA
>PLXD01000584.1 GCA_003151295.1 Chitinophagaceae bacterium
CCGCCGCCGCCGTGCGGGATGGCGAAGGTCTTATGAAGGTTCAGATGACAAACGTCCGCGCCGATAGTGCCCGGGCTGGTAAATCCTACCTGGGCATTCATATTGGCACCATCCATATATACAAGCCCTCCATTATCATGAATAGCCTGACAGATCTCTTTAATGCGCTCTTCAAACACGCCGTGGGTAGAAGGGTAAGTCACCATCAGGCCGGCAAGCTGGTCCTTATAATGCACTGCTTTGGCTTTCAGGTCAGTTGTGTCGACATGTCCGTCCTCATCGCTCTTTACCACTACTACTTTCATGCCGGCCATAATAGCGCTGGCGGGGTTGGTGCCGTGCGCCGAGATGGGTATGAGCATAACATTACGATGCCCCTCGTTCCGCGCGGCATGATAGGCGCGTATGGTCAGCAGACCGGCATATTCTCCCTGTGCGCCGCTGTTGGGTTGCAGGGAAGTGGCTGCAAATCCGGTGATCTGGCTGAGCCAGGCTTCCAGCTCTGTAAGGATCTGCCTATACCCCTGCCATTGGTCGGGGGGGGCAAAAGGATGAATGCCTCCGAACTCAGGCCAGCTTACCGGAATTAGCTCGGTAGCCGCATTCAGCTTCATGGTGCAGGAACCCAGGGAGATCATGGATGTGTTCAGGGACAGATCCTTGTTTTCCAGGCTCTTGAGATAGCGCATCATTTTGGTCTCGCTGTGATGGGTATTAAATACCGGGTGCTTGAGGAACTCCGAGGTACGTGTACTACAGGGAGGAATATTTTTCAGGCTGTCTTCGACATCAAAGGTTGCAGATACGGTATCCGAACCCGCCAGTTCCCCAAAGATCGAAAGAATATTCAATAGGTCGCGCTGGGAAGTCGTCTCATCCAGGGAAATGCTGATGCCATCCGTGCCGTGATAGTTGAAATTAATGCCATGTGCTTCCGCAAGGGGCCTGATCGCCTTCGTATCGATGAGTTTCAGCCGGATGGTATCGAAATAAAATTCATTTTCGTTATTAAATCCCATCGCTTCCAGTTCATTTGACAGGGTCTGAGCCAGCATGCTGACCCTTTTTGCGATATCGGTCAGTCCCTTTGGTCCGTGGTAAACGGCGTACATGGCGGCCATATTTGCCAGCAGGGCCTGGGCTGTACAGATATTGGAAGTGGCTTTTTCGCGTTTGATATGCTGTTCCCTGGTCTGTAATGCCATACGCAGCGCCCTGTTGCCTTGCGCATCGATGCTTATTCCGATGATACGTCCCGGAATGGCCCGCTTGAAATCTTCCCTGGCAGCAAAGAAGGCTGCATGCGGTCCCCCAAATCCCATCGGCACGCCAAAACGCTGGGAAGATCCCACGGCTGCATCTGCACCGAGCTCTCCCGGAGGGGTTAGCAAGGTCAGTGCCAGCAGATCGGTAGCCATTACTACATAGCCTCCGTGATCGTGTATTTTATTGATGAATTTGCGGTAATCATGGATGGAGCCATTGCTATCCGGATATTGCAGGATGGCGCCGAAATAAGAACCATCGATCGTAGCGCTGAGGTAGTCGCCGGTGACCAATTCAATGCCTATCGGTGTGGCCCTGGTAAGGAGGATATCTTTTGTCTGACCGAATAGTTGCTGGTCCACAAAAAATTTAGGGACGGTAATATGATCATGATCCTTATTTTTCAGGTTAAAGAACATGGCCATGGCTTCCGCGGCGGCGGTTCCCTCATCCAGCAGCGAAGCATTGGCAAGGGGAAGGGCCGTGAGGTCTGCGACCATGGTCTGGAAGTTCAGCAGGCTCTCCAGGCGTCCCTGGGCGATCTCTGCCTGGTAAGGGGTGTATTGGGTGTACCAGCCCGGGTTTTCAAACACATTGCGGAGGATCACACTGGGGACGATGGTATTATAATATCCCTGGCCTATATAGGATTTATTGACCTTATTGCGCGCTGCTACCTGTTTAAGATCGCTAAGATATTGATACTCACTTACCGGGCCGGGAGTCGAGAGCGGCTTTGGATTGCGTATGGAAGTGGGTATGACCTTGTCGATCAACTCTTCAAAGTTGCGGACACCAATGGTCCTGAGCATGCTGGAAGTTTCCTGTTCGTTCGGTCCTATATGCCTGCCGGCGAATTCATTAGCCTGTTGTTCGAATAGATTCATACTGTATAGGGATTAACAGTTAAAAAGATTGGCAAATAAAAAGATTGGCAAAGTTACGGCTATGGTAGGAGAAAAAAACCATTTTGTCTATCGGAGTGGATAAAACAGGCTCCATGGTGGATTACCTATGAACCTATTACTATATTATTATTATTATATGCGTAACCATAAAACTTACTTCACAAAGCTAACAAGCAGGTTTTTGACAGTATTAAATAATAAATTAAAATGAAATTAAAATCGAATCGGAGAGCTGACGCCTTCCTGCAAGATCTCCTGACTAGCCCTGTCTGCATCGGGGCTGGACCCTTCTTCCAACTGCCTTAGCTGCTCGCTCGTGAAACGGCTGCCGTCGTGGCTCCAGCCGGGAAGACCGAACAGGTATTTCCATTTGTCCTTCCAGCCGATATCCTTCCGTGAAAGGTCCTTGCCGATCGCTTCCCATTCGTGAAATACGATATTGGCAGGCGTTTGCTTTTCAAGCTGTGTAGTGAGGCCGTATTTTTTTTGCTGATACTGTTCCGTTGTCAGCTCGGGCTGAAAAGTGCCGAAAAGCTGGTCCCAGATGATGAGAAACATTCCCATATTTTTGTCGAGGTATTTGGGATTGGACGCATGATGCACGCGATGATGCGAGGGGGTGACCAGTATATATTCAAGCCATCCCATTTTGTTAATGAGTTCGGTATGCACGAAGATGCCCCAGATCTGGGTGGCGGAATAAATGAAGATGATGTCAAGGGGTTTGAATCCGGCAAGGGCGAGCGGTATGAAATAGATGAAACGGTATAGCGGTTGAAAAACAGAGGAACGGAAACCCACGGTAAAGTTCATCTTTTCGGAAGAATGATGCGTGACGTGGATCGCCCAGAAAAGGCGTATCTCATGGTCGAAGCGATGCAGCCAGTAATAGAGGAAGTCTTCCGCCAACAGGAGCAGGAACCAGTAAGAGAAGACGTTGGTAATGGACAGTAAGTGATATTGGTAGAAGAAATTAAGCGCCACCAGGTAGACGCCTCTGAAGAGGAGGTCTATACCGCCATTCAGGAGCATCAGGTAGACATTCGTAAAGCTGTCTTTCCAGGTATAGAGCTTTTTATGCCTGTAATTGCTCAACAGGATCTCGACGCCTATAATGATGATATATAGCGGCGTGCTGACGAGGATCAATATTTGTTCTTTTAACGAGTTCACAGTCCTGCAAAAGTAACCTATTACCTTAATCTTCTGTATCTTGCGCTTGTTAATCAGGTACTAATGAGGGGAAAACGCCCTTTTTTGCAAGGTTTATTAAAGGATATGAGCGATTTATTACATAACTGGGAGACGAAATCTGCCGAACACCAGAAGCAGTACAAGAATTTTTTGCAGCGTCCCGATAAGAATAAGGTGCTGAAACAGTTGCCTGCCCTGCATGAAGAGGCGTTCAGCAAGGTCGATTGCCTGAAATGCGCCAATTGCTGCAAAAATTACTCCCCGCGTTTTAAGGCTACGGATATCAAACGGATATCGAAACATTTCAGGATGAAGGAAGGGGAATTCATCGATCAATACCTCCTGATGGACGACGAGGGGGACTATGTGGCTAATAGGGCGCCCTGTCCTTTTTTAGGAGCCGATAACTACTGTAGCATCTATGAAGTCCGTCCTTCCGATTGCCAAAGATTCCCTTATACGGATGAAGATATACTGATAAAAAGACCCCGCGTTACACAAAAGAACAGCACGTTCTGCCCCATCGTCTATTATGTTCTTGAAAAGTTGATCGCTCCCTGAAAAGCCCATCATTTCCTGAAAAGCTGATCGCTCCCTGGTGCGGGTTTTTTAATATTCCATTTTCCGCAGGCTTGGCGCCCGGAACCAGGTCGCTATGACCACACCGAGGGTCATGCATCCCCCGAATACGACGGAGGGAATCACACCCAATAACCTTGCCATGACCCCGCTCTCGAACTGTCCCAGTTCATTACTGGAATTGATGAACATGGAACTGACGGAAGAGACCCTGCCCCGCATACTATCAGGCGTCTTCAACTGGAGGATGGTGCCGCGTATCACCACGCTGATGCCATCCAGCATCCCGCTGCAGAGAAGGGCAATGAAAGAAATAAGATACCAGTGAGAGAGCCCGAATAAGATGATGAAGGCCCCGAAACCGGCCACCGCATATAGGAGAATGAGCCCTTGCCTGCGGCGAAGGGGCCATATCGTCATGGCGAGTATGGTGATAATGGATCCCAGATCGTCCGCAGCATTCAGCCAGCCGAAGCCGACGGGTCCGACCCGGAGAATATCACTGGCATAGACCGGGATCATCGCCACAGCGCCCCCGAAAAGAACGGCGAAAAGGTCCAGGGCCATTGCGGCCAATACTTCCCGGGTCATCATGACAAAGCGCAGGCCATCCTTGATACTTTCCCATGTCTTTTTTTCCGAACCGGCCAGCATGATCTGCTTGGGCGATACGCGTAACAGGAAAAAAAGGGCGAGAACAACATAGAAGCCTACAATGCTGAAAGAGAAAACATAGGTGGTATGGGCTATCAGGAAGCCGGCCGTGGCATGGCCCATCACCGATGCGGATAGAAAGGCGCTGGAATTGAGGGTGACGGCTCCGGGCAATTGTTCGGGGGGAACGATCTGGGCGACAATCGCGTTCAGGGCAGGTCCTGCAAATGCCCGGATCACCCCGGTGCAGAAGATGATAACGTAGATCAGCCACTGAATAGGATGGCTGCCCAGGGCCTGAACGACCCGGCCTGTGGAAATAACGATCAGCCCGGCTACGCAAGCCAGGTAGCAGAAGGTCGTGGTCAGCAGGAGGGCCCTTTTATCACTCTTGTCGATCACATGGCCTGCATAGAGCGCCAGGCAGAAGGCGGGCAGAAAGCCAAAGAGACCTATCAATCCGATTGCAAAAACGTTATGGGTGATCTGGTAGATGCGCCAGCCAATGATCGTGGTGACCATACGAAGCGCCATGATATAAAAAAAACGGGCGGTGATAAAGGATCTGTATTCCTTAATACGGAGCACTTCCAGGGCGCTCCCCCGATCTTTGTTCATTGATTGGTTTTTTTGCCAGCCTTCAGCTCTCCGAAGGTAATGTAAAGTAATGCGGCCCCTCGCCGATATCCATTTCCAATGCATCCAGGATGACTTTCAGGTGTTGTTCATTACCCAGGAAATCGGCATTCGAAGCATCTATGAACAGGGTTTTGATATTGTGCTGCCTGATATAGCCCGTATAGGTCTCCTGTATTTTCAGCAGGTATCCATCATCTATCGCCTGCTCATAGGAGCGATTCCTTTTGCGGATATTCTGTTGCAATTTGCTGACCGGCGCATGCAAGTAGATGAGGATATCGGGTTGTACGAGCTGCTGATAGATGATATCGAATAATTTCTGGTATAGCCTGAACTCCTGCTCCGGGAGATTGACTTTGGCAAACAAAAGACATTTGGTAAAGAGGTAATCCGCTATGGTGATACTATGGAACAGATCATTCGTGTGTACCAACTCATTCATCTGCTTGTACCGTTCGGCCATGAAGAAAAGCTCCAGCGGGAAGGCGTATTGCCGGGGGTTCTCATAGAAGTTTGCTAAGAACGGGTTATCTGCAAATTGTTCTACGATGAGACGCGCGTTAAAATGCTTGGACAGTATATGGGCGAGCGTTGTCTTGCCGGCACCGATATTTCCTTCTATTGCAATAAAATGGTGGTTCATGAGCAATGCAAAGAAATGCTAAAGCATCAAATTATAAGCGGGATTTTTTTCACATCCAGTTTATCGGGGCATTCAAGCAGCAACTCCAGGATCGTTTTTTGCAGCAATGGAGGGATATATGATGAAGCGATCTCATTCATCGGCTCCAGCGCAAATCGTCTGTTCTGTATTTCCGGATGAGGGATGACCAGTCCGGCGAGGTTGATGATCTCCCTGTTGAAGAACAGGATATCTATGTCTATTATCCGCGGCCCGTATTTTTCAAGTCTTTTGCGGCCCATTTTCTCTTCGATCCCGAGCAGCATTTCCATCAGGGAAGGAGCGGTAAGAGAAGTTTCAAGCAACAGGGCCTGGTTCAGGAAAGCAGCCTGGTCCGTTTTGCCCCAAGCAGCTGTCTCATAGAGGGATGACCTTCGAATGAGGGGGCCGCAAAATTCGATGATTTTCCTGCAGGCCCGGGCCAGTTCATCCATCCTTTCCCCCTCGTTGCCTCCTATCAGTAAATATGCCTTATTCATCATTGATTCCGTACTTTCGTGCCCTCAAATATCTTTATTTTTGAACTT
>PLXD01000126.1 GCA_003151295.1 Chitinophagaceae bacterium
GGCGGCCCATATAGTTTTTCACAGAGCAGGCCGCTGGCATCCAGGGCCTGGTCCCTTATCTCTTCGGCAGACAGCCGCACTCTCGGTCCCCTCGCATATAACTTATTATAGGGGTCTTTCTCCAACAATACATTGCTGACTTTCGAATCCTGCCGGTATGTGGCTGACATTACTATCTCTTTCAAGCATTTTTTCACACTCCACCGATCCTTATTCATGAGGTTCCAGGCCAGCCAGTCGATCAACTCTTTATGTGTGGGGGCGGCGCCCTGCGTACCCATATCTTCCAGGGTCTCGACGAGGCCGGTCCCGAAAAGCTGCTCCCAGAGACGATTGACCAGAGTCCTCGAGACCAAAGGATTTCTTTTATCGGTCATCCACTTAGCCAGTCCCAGCCTATTGCGGGGAGCGCCTGCCGGAAAGGGATTGAGGGAATGAGGTACGTCGGGGTCCACAGCCTTGCCTTTAACCAGCCAGTTGCCACGCTCGAAAACATGGGATACCCTGTGCATATCCGTTGGATTATCCATCATCACGGGAATGCCGGGCAGGCCCTTCCTTAATAATTCCCAATAGTCTTTCTCCGCCTCCGCATAACCCGGAGCGTTTTTACCCGGCAGACTGTGCCCGAAATAAAGCCAGTCGATCTGCAACGCGCTGGCCAATGGTTTACCGGGGAGGCTATTGCTATATGTAAAATAAAGATCGTGCACACCCTTAGTAGCCGGCAGGTCGACGGGCATAATCACCCATCCCTTGGTTTTCGGAACGGCGATCTGTTTCAGTACCGGCCCATCGACCTTATCGAGATGGATGGACCAGGAGCCACCGACATTGGAATTAAAGCGATAAATCAACTCCTCCCTGTCATTCAGGTCGACCTTTTGTAACCTTGCCGAACCATGATCCCGAAGAGCAAGGTATTTGGTATCCTCCAGTGCGCTGTTGACGAACTGATCGCATTGGATCGAATTGATCGAAGGCTGCCAGGTCTTCAGAAACAGCACCTGCTGGGCAGCCTCTTCAGCCGTTCCATTCTTTTTCATCCAATTCGCAAGGCCTTGTAATTTTAAACTGTCGTCGCCATGAATCTCGCGCAACAGGGGATAATCGTCGGGGGTATCTTCATCACGGGTATCGTTAAAGAAGGCGACGAAATTATAGTATTCATCATGTTTAAAAGGATCATAAGGATGACTGTGGCATTGCACGCAGGCAAATGTCGTCCCCATCAGCCCCTGCCAGGTCGTATTCACCCGGTCGAGCACGGCGGCCGTGCGGAATTCCTCGTTGTCCGTACCCCCTTCGTCATTGGTCAGGCTATTACGATGGAAGCCCGTTGCTATTAACTGGTCATCGGTATGTGCGGGCAGAAGATCGCCTGCCATCTGTTCGGTAATAAAGGTATCATAGGGCTTGTCCTCATTAAAAGCCCGGATCAGCCAGTCGCGGTACCTCCAGATCTCCGGCCTCTCGCCGTCCTTTTCGTATCCCTTGGTATCGGCGTAGCGGGCCAGGTCGAGCCACATGGAAGCCCATTTTTCTCCAAAATGCGGGGAAGCCAGCAGGGAATCGACCAGCCGCTCATAGGCGTTATCTCTGTTATCGGCCAGGTATTGACGGGCCAGGGAAGGGGAAGGGGGGAGACCATCCAGGTCCAGGCTGACCCTCCGCAGGAGGGTCGCCTTACCGGCTTCCGGGGAAGGATCAAGATGCTCTTTCTGAAGGGCGTCATAAATGAAATAGTCGATATCGTTCCGGATCCAGGCTGGTTTTGCAGCAGGGATCAACCCGAAAAAATGCGCCTTCGGTTTGGGCGGCCCCACTTCTTTAACGGACACATAGGCCCAATGGTCCCCCCAGGGCGCCCCTTCTTTGATCCATTTACGCAGGATATCGATCTCTGCCGTTGTAAGGGGCTCGTGCTTAAAAGGCATTCTCTCCTCCGGATCTTTCAACGTCAGTCTGCGGATCATCTCACTGTGATCGGGATCCCCGGGTATGATGGCAGGCTTTCCGGACTTATTGATAGCCAGGGCTTCGGAACGGAACAACAGGCTGAAATCTGCCTGCCGCTTCACTCCTCCGTGACAGGTAATGCATTTTTTATTGAAGATGGGCTTGACCTGTGTATTGAAATCGACCCCGCCCCGCGAGGTCGCAATATAGAGAACGGTCGCTAACAGGATCACTGAGCAAGCAATCAGCAACCTTATTTTATTGTTCATGAACCAGCCCTTACGCATGTAATCGATTGAATTTTGAGGCAACAAAGCAACTTTAAATTTACCATTTTTAGAGGGTTCTGCCAAAAGACACCGGAACATTAACTCCATGCAAACGTTTGAAATATTTTATCAAACGTTTGCGTAGAAAATGGGAATCCGGTAAATAAGGGTTCGATCCCGGCAAACAGACCGGGAAAAGGCTTATTCTTGAAGTCAGAAAAAACATTGGAGGAATTGCAATCGGTTGCAACTCAAAAAAAAAGATCTATATTTCAGGCCTGAATTTTTGGCTGCCGCCATATCATTAAAACCAACGAACAAAAGATGAGTATATTTAAAAAAGGCATTTATTGTGCCTGCCTGCTGACCTNNGAACCAGGCGCCAATTGGACCGTCGGCTCCGATGCACTCGCCGATCTGAACAAAGAAGGGGCCATGAAAGCCATTCCCGGCATGGGTGTCGCCGTCGATGTGCTCAACCCGAAGAACAACTCTCACCTGATCACAAAGGATGAATTCGGGGACCTGGAGCTGGAACTGGACTTTATGATGGCAAAAGGTTCTAACTCCGGTGTATTCCTGCAGGGACGCTATGAAGTGCAGTTATTGGATAGCTGGACTAAGCTTCACCCGGAATTTTCGGATGTCGGCGGCATCTACCAGCGCTGGGATGACGCACGCGGCGATGGGCATCAGGGATACCAGGGCATTGCCCCGCTCATCAATGTCGCCAGGGCGCCGGGCCTCTGGCAGCACCTGAAGATAAAATTCCAGGCCCCGCTATTTGACGCCGGGGGACAAAAGATCCGCAATGCCCGGTTTCTCGAAGTCGATCTCAACGGTGTGCTCGTGCAATTGCAGGAAGAGGTGACCGGCCCTACCCGCTCCTCCGCTTTTGACGATGAAAAGCCAGCGGGTCCCTTGATGCTGCAGGGCGATCACGGTAATGTAGCTTTCCGTAATATTCATTATAAACCCCTGGGCGTCGAGCCGCAGCAGGATCCAGGAGATAACCCGATCCTCCTGAAAGCCGATGGCAAACCCTACCTCCTCAGGAGCTTCCTCAACTATGGAGATAGAAAACTGACCCATGTTATCTCGGCCGGCTATCCCACCCTCCTGAATTTTTCCTACGATCTGAAAGAAGGCGCACTCTTCCAGGTATGGCGCGGGCAATTCCTGGATGTCACCGATATGTGGCATCAACGCGGCGAACCGCAGCTGGCTAAACCCCTGGGAAGCGTCATAATGCTTACGGATGCGCCCTCCCTGGCTATCTTAGCAGACGCAGGAGCGCCCTGGCCCGATTCTGTAGCCTTTGACGATTTTCAGAACAAAGGGTATACGCTGGACGAGAACCGTTTCCCCTCTTTCGAATACGAGTATAAAGGGATTAAGGCTGTAGATAAGATCTCGGCCCCCACCGCCAACTCCCTGGTCCGTAAAATAAAAGTGACCGATCCGCCGGCCAATCTGTACGCCCGGATCGCGACAGGGGCTGGAATTGAAAGCCTTGGCAAAGGGATTTATGCGGTAGATGGCAAATCTTATTATCTACAGTTGGATGACCCTATAAAACCATTGATCCGCCAGACACAGCGCGGCAAGGAATTACTCGTTCCCATCGGGAAGAACACGAATACCCTCACTTATTCTTTAATGTGGTAAAACCTCTTCTCTTAAATGGTAACGCAACTATTCATCAACAGGTAATCTCTCAATCATGACAACAAAAAAATATATTATAGCGCTGACAATCTCTCTGACGGGGGCTCTGACAGGAGCGCTGCCCCACACCGTCCTGGCACAGGACAAAAAGGACACCAGCTCCCATACGCAGAAAGCAGAGGATTTCTATACGATCAACACCCTTCAGATACCAGAAGATGTGATCCTCGAGGTTGGAGGGTTGGCCTTTTTACCCAATGATCAGCTCGCTGTCTGCACCCGTCATGGAGAAGTATGGATCATTTCCAACCCTTACATGAAGAACGGGCAGCCGCCTACATACCGTTTATTCGCACAAGGTCTTCATGAGGCCTTAGGATTGAATTATATCAACGGGGACCTATACTTGACCCAACGTTCGGAACTGACCCGCCTGCGTGACCTCGATGGCGACGGGGTAGCCGATGAATACAAGACCATTTACTCCTGGCCTCTTTCTGGCAATTACCATGAGTATGCTTACGGCCCAGTCCTGGATAAAGAGGGCAATATGGCCGTGAACCTGAATCTGGGCTGGATCGGGTATGGTGCGAGCCTGGCCAAGTGGCATGGCTGGATGATAAAGATCACTCCCGACGGTAAGATGAAACCCTTTGTAACAGGACTTCGCTCACCGGCAGGATTCGCGCTTAATGATAAAGGCGATATGTTCTATGCCGAGAACCAGGGCGACTGGGTTGGCTCGGGAAGCATCACAGAAATGGAAGAAGGAGATTTTATGGGCAATCCCGCGGGCCATCTCTGGGCAGGAGAACCCGGCAGCCCCGTCAAACTGCGGGTAAGCGATATCCCCGACGACAGCGAACCGAAATATGAAATAGCCAAAAGAGTGCCGGGACTAAAGACACCCTCCGTGTGGTTCCCTCATACGATTTTAGGGATTTCGACATCAGGCATCCTGAATTATGAGGACAAAAGCACGATGAACCCTCCTTTCCAGGGCAAGATGGGCCCCTTCTACGGACAACTTTTTGTGGGTGACCAAGGCCAGAGTAAGATCATGCGTGTCTACCTGGAAAAAGTGAAAGGGGTCTACCAGGGTATGGTATGGCCTTTCCGGGAAGGCTTCTCTTCAGGGATCCTGCGCATGAACTGGGGCTCAGACGGCAGCATGTTCGTAGGCATGACCTCCCGCGGCTGGAGCTCTACAGGCGGCGGACTCTATGGATTGCAAAGACTGGATTGGAACGGCAAAATACCTTTTGAAATGAAGACGGTGCAGGGCAGGCCTGATGGGTTCGAGATCGAGTTCACACAGCCTGTCGATGACAAATCGGCCAAAGACCCGTCTTCCTGGGCATTATCCAGCTTCACCTACCAGTATCATCATGAATACGGAAGCCCCGTGATCAACATCGGCTCCTGCCCGCTCAAAGCTATCGAGGTGTCGCCGGATCACCTGAAAGTGAGGCTGGTCGTAGACAGCATGAGACTGGGATATATCCACGAGATCAGGGCGGAAGGAATTCGCTCGGCACAGCAATACACCCTGCTTCATAACTATGGGTATTATACGCTTAACAATTTCCCTGAAGGAGACAGGCTGGGCATCACGGCTGCCAATGAGGTGAGCCCATCACCCGCCATGGAACACCATCATGAGATGATGGAAATGAAGGGAGGGTCGGCGGCAGGCGCCAAAGGAGCATTCAAATCTCCTGCAAGCGTAAAACACCTGACCAAACAACCGGCGGATTGGACGAAAGGTCCCGAACGCACCCTGGTGATCAGCACCAAGCCCGGTCTGAAATTCGACCTGGAAACCCTTACCGTTAAAGCCGGCTCGAAGGTCAAACTCACTTTCAGGAACAGCGACGACATGCTTCATAACTTCGTGATCACNNGTGTTCCCGCCAGCCCGGATGTGCTCTTCCATACCGTGCTCCTGCATCCCAAAGAATCCGATACGATTTATTTCATAGCGCCTGAGAAACCCGGCCAGTATGTTTAGATATGCAGCTACCCCGGACACTATATGGTGATGAGAGGGGTGCTGAAAGTAATGGCAAGATAAGCTTGCCGGTAGTCGCCTAAAAATCCGAATTTAGCGTCCTGAAACCGTTAAAGACAGACATCTTATGCGTTACCTCATTTCGCTCGTATTGATTTACAGCAGCGTGACCTGCCTGGCACAGGACCTCGACTACCCCGATTTCCGAAGCAAGAAGGACAATTTTTCCAAGGTCCGTGAAGCGGCACTCCGAGCCGATCTTGCCTCCTTTACCTTATCCGGGGTGGATGAGAGCATTGGCAAAGCCGTCCTGAAAAATCTGCCCATTAAAGATTACGGCAATAATTTCATGATTTTTGAAGGGGACAATATACAAGTGACGATCAGGACCGGGGTCTTTGACCCATCTAAATATAAGATCAACCGCCAGGAGAGCCATGTTCTAAAGATCAATGGACATCCCTATTACGGGGGTAATTACGGCGACCTGCCCAAGACCACCATCCAATCGATCAGTGTACTCATCGGCAAGGATACGGTTGCTATCCCGCCGGAAGCCTATTCGGATCTTTTCGAACCCAGGTTCAGCTACTCGCAGTCCGGATCCGTCAAAACACGTAACAATGTTTACCTCTCCGCCGACAAAAGCAGGATCTATATCTATATGCTCAACGCCGAAACCGGCGGTACCGAATATACCTGGGTGATCCAGGACAAAAACTATCTCCGCCGCGTAGTTGATTTCGGGTTCCTGAAATAGTGGACAATCTTTAAATCTGACCGGCTTTCTGTTTTTACATATTTCCGAAACCTAAAGGACCAATTGTGCATGGAGCCGGGCGAGTGTCTCCGGGGCATTTTCACACAAACCCGGATGAACCTTCGATATTTGCAGGATGGTGCTCCTCGTAGCTGTAAGCCATCGAAAGCGGGATGCCATATCCAGTTTACCGATCGGGCCTGCTTCGGCACCTCCCCCGCAAATTTCCCTGAAGGCACAAAGACTCTCTTTCAGTTCCCCAATATCAATATATCCTGAAAAAACGCGAAGCCGCTCCTCGTCCAGGGTGAACGCAGTTTGTAAAAACCGTTGCTGCTGACAATAGAGAACGATCCCTACATTGAGAAATTCTTCACGTTCCACTCTTGGCACCACGCGAATAACGGCATACTCAAACAAGTGATTCTCTGACATGTTTTGCTTCTTTTACAAAAATTTCGGACGATGCGATCCGGGTCTCCAAAAACCGGGCATATACCTGTCGAATTTCATCGGGCGACTCTGTCGTCGAGCCGGTTAGCAGCCATTCTTCCGGAATCAATGAGACAATGGAACGGATGCGCCCGGCACTAAGGATGGAGCGAAAATCTGTGTCGACTCCATCCAACCCGGCAGCCTGGGGCAACAATACATGATCCTTGACCTGTACGAAGGGGCGCCTGGCCTGCTCCTCCCAATTCTCCCAGGAATGATGAAAATATAGCGCTGCACCATGGTCTATCAGCCACAATTCTTTATTCCAGATAAGCATATTGGTATTGCGGGGAGTGCGATCCACATTGGTAAGCAGGCAATCCAGCCAGACAATCTCTGAAGCCAGCCTGGTTCGCACAGCCGTAACGGTCGGATCGAATGTGATGGAGCCGGAAAGATAATGAAGCGCGAGGTNNTGGCCTTTAGCAGATCCTGTATCTCCTCATCGGGCTCTGTACGGCCAAAAGCGCTGTCCAGGTTGGCAAATACGATCTCAGGGACCTTTAAACCGACAGCCCGGGCGATCTCGCCACCGATCAACTCGGCAATAAGCGCTTTCACTCCCTGTCCAGCACCCCGAAACTTGAGCACGTATAAAAACCCATCATCGGCTTCTGCGATAGCGGGCAATGAGCCACCTTCACGCAGTGGCGTGACATAACGGATCACGTTGACGGTCCTGAGTTGAGGTTGACATTCATTCATAAACGGGAATTCAAAATTTACGGCTTAGCCCTAGGGGAAATCCATACATTCCCATGGGAAAAGGGAAGAAGTACGGGCCATTTATTGAAAGATATTTCCTGAAAAAACAAAACCCGCTATCAGAGCGGGCTCCATTTGTACCCGGGATGGGAATTGAACCCACACTCCCATTGCTGGGAACAGGATTTTAAGTCCTGCGCGTCNNTACCAACTGAGCTACTTTCGCATATTTATTTGATTAAAGAACTAGATTTCCCGTTGCCTCTTTCCAGCTTAACTGGTACTCAGCACTTTATTGGGAGGGCAAAAATAAGAAATGTATAGTTCACGAAAAAATTTTCGTATCTTTTTTTACTTGTATTGCGGAGTATACAAGGTATTACCAGGCACATTCACCTCAGGCTTGCCTTTATAACGATGCATATACAGGCCATAACAACCGCCCACCAGGATCGCTACTATGCAAAGTACCTGCAGATAAAAAAGGAATACGGATGAATTTACCCAGCTATAAGCAATATCTTTCAATTTTGGGTCTTTGGTGATCTCCTGATGTTGGTCCATAACTTTTTGAATTACATGGCAAAAATAATGGTTTGATTGAAAAAATCATTGTTTGTTCTTTACTATTTCGGTAAAAGTTTTCTCTCCCTTTACAAAATACGCCCATACTATGCTCTTCGACAGCCACCCCTGCAATTTACCTTGTTTTTTGACCGGGAAAACGCTCTCGGCCTGTTTAAACAGCAACCATTTCATGAATCCAAAATGGGCCTCCAGGACGGCTAAAAAGTAGCCCCCCTGACCCGATAACAGAAATTTCCAGGCAGAAACGGCGTCCAGCTGAAGCCGTAAGAAGATCTTCCAGGCAGCCTGTCCGGGTGGCATGTTCTTCGCAATCATAATGAGGTTATTGCGGAAATTGAGGAAGACCTTGCGTTCGTTCCCTTTTGGCAAAGTGCCACCCCCCACGTGGTATACGACCGAAGCCGGGCAGGAATATACGGCACATCCCGCAAGCTGAAGACGCCAGCAAAAATCGATCTCTTCCTGGTGTGCGAAGAAATAACCGTCTAAACCGCCCAATTCGTGGAATAGCCGGGATCTGACGAACATCGCGGCCCCGCTGGCCCAGAATATGGGCTCACTCTTATCGTATTGCCCTTCGTCCTTTTCGCACATGTCGAACACCCTGCCCCGGGCAAACGGATACCCCAGGTAATCCATCCATCCCCCGGCCGCTCCCGCGTATTCGAATGACTGCTTATTGTCATAGGCCAGGATCTTAGGCTGGCAGGCTCCGATATGGGTCTCTTTTTCCATCAGCCCGATGACAGGCTCTATCCAGCCGGGAGTGACCTCCACATCGGAATTCAGCAATACGTAATAATCGGCCTCCACCAGCCTTAGCGCCTCATTATACCCCCTGGCAAACCCGTATTCGCGGTCCAGGACGATCACCCGAACTCCCGGGTAATGCTCCCGGAGAAAGCTCACAGAGTCGTCGGTAGACGCATTATCTGCCACCACCACCTGTTTAGCGGAATAAGTGGTGGCCATTACGGATGGCAGGAATTGTTGCAGGTATTTCCTTCCATTCCAGTTGAGGATGACTATTGCTATTGTTGGCTCCACTATAGACGACGGGTTAATAAATTAATCCTCAAAAATAAGGGTTCTGATTAGTTTTTATAAATTCGGCTTATGATTCAATCCCTTCTCAACTGGAGATCCTTGCTGGCCGTGATTGCCATTAGCATTGTCAGTGGCACGGTATTCTATTCGCAATACCTGGCAAAAAAGATCGCGGCGGAAGAAAGACTGAAAGTGGAACAATGGGTAGCCGCCAGCAAAGCCATAATGAACAGTCACGACATAGATCTCACCCTACCCAACCTCATCCGCAATGATCAGCAGTCTATTCCTATTATCGAGACCAACGAACACGACAGCATCACCGATTACATCAACCTGGATTCTGCGAAAACGGCTAACAATAGCGGGTATCTCTATCACAAGCTGAAAGAGTTCCGCGCTGAAAACCAACCCCTGGAGAACAAGTTAAGCGATAAGCCCTATACAGCCAACCGCTATTATTACGGCCATACGGTCCTGCTCGATGAGGTCCGCTATTACCCGCTGATCCAATTATTCATCGTAGCCATGTTCATCTTTTTCACGCTCTATTCGATTACCGTCCGTAACAAGGCTACGCAAAACCAGCTTTGGGCAGGCATGGCCAAAGAGACGGCTCATCAGTTGGGCACCCCCGTCTCCTCGCTGGAAGGCTGGGTGGAAATGCTGAAGGAAAGTAATACCGACCCCAAAACGATACAGGAGATCCAAAAAGATGTGGACAGGCTGAAGCTGGTATCTGACCGCTTCGGCAAAATTGGCAGCAAGCCCCAACTGGAAAAAAAGGATCTGGTGATCCAGATCAGGAGTATGGTGGAATATATCCGCAGAAGGGCCACCGGCAAAGTGCTGTTCCATATGCATGTGCATAACGTCCCTGATGGGGAAACAGCAGTGGAGGCTAATATATCCAGCCCCCTCTTCGACTGGGTAATCGAGAATCTGCTGAAGAATGCCCTGGATGCCATGGATGGTAAGGGGGAAATCACCCTGGATATCCGTCCGCAGGGGCCTGAGATCTGCATCGATGTCTCGGATACCGGGAAAGGCATCGCCAAGAACAACCTGCAAAAAGTTTTCAAACCGGGCTTCACCACCAAAAAACGCGGCTGGGGCCTGGGGCTGAGCCTTTCAAAACGGATCATCGAGCAATNNTGGCGAAATTGGTAGACGCACTACTTTGAGGTGGTAGCGCTCGAAAGGGCGTGGGAGTTCGAATCTCCTCTTCCGCACTTTTTTATCAAAGAAGATCCTGTAATTCAATGAATTACGGGATTTTTTTTGTTCTGTTCGCCCGTTTATTTCCGCATGTTTCCGCCTTTTTTGGCGAACAAATGGCGAACAGACAGCTGTTCACAAATCAACGAACATGAGCATTGAAATCTCGACAAACATCTTATGACATTATTCAAACCCCTTTGTACGTCTGACGATTTTGAAGATATATTGGTCGGTTTGCGGCAGGCCGGCAACTAATGCAAAAGTAATTTTATGATAATAATATATATCAAAATGAAAAAGATGCCAAACCATTTATCAATTATCGCACTTGCTTTAACAGGATTTATGATAACGTCTTGCGGCAGCCACAATGCAAGCGCAACAGGCAATACAGCCGATGCGGCTCCATCGGCAAAAAAAAATTCGACTTTTTCCTATAAGATTGACGGTCAACTTTATTCATGGACTGGCAACGATCCATACGCAAACCAGGCTACAATAGACTCAAACAATGAAGTATTTTTTACGCTGATGAGCAACGACCCTGCCGAAAAAAATCCGCCACAATTTGGATTTGGTATCGCTGCTGTTGGCTCTACTACCATAAACTGGGAAAATATGGATCGCTTTAAATCATCGGGGAGTAATGGCGGAAATCATTTTGCTAATTTTAAGCTTTCCTTTCCAAACGAAAATGCGAAGTACCCAGACTATGAATTTGGCCGCACATCTACAGTTACTGTTGTCATAACCTCTAAAAGCGGAACCCGTATTACAGGTACATTTTCCGGAGAGCTTGTAAATGTTGCTACCCAAAAGCCTTCGCAATTAGCCGACGGTAAATTTGATCTGCCTTCAAAAAAACAAAAGCAATAAAAAGTCTATCTGTTATCGCACCAGTATTACATGGATTAATGATAGCTTCCTGTGGAAGCCATAATGCCGGTGCAGCGTTGCGTGATATCCCCCGGCCCGGGGGGATCCCCAAATGGAGTTCGATAAGCAACCAATATTATGTTAAACTTAAAAATGCTAATGCGTTAATACTCAATCATTACCAAGCGACAAATAAATTGTAGACCCCCAAAAATAGTTCGATAGAATTCTCATGGGGCGCACAACGGATTACTGGAGGGTGTCTCAAAAGTAGAGACACCCTCTTTTGCATATAGGGGTCTATCTAGGGTATTGTACAGGAGATA
>PLXD01000032.1:0-4504 GCA_003151295.1 Chitinophagaceae bacterium
GAAAGCCTGAATATCATAATGATCTCATTAAACTTAGCCAAATATTTTAAATTAAAAAAATGATAATTTATTGGGAAACTCAGTCTGAGAAGGTGGGCTTTACACCGTCTGCCAAGTTTACAAGGTCTTCCAATGTCAGAAAGCGCTTTGTAAGCCCGACAGCCATTGCGGGTGTTACCCGGAGGGTTTTGTGTAGCTTTACGAAGTTATAATATACAAAGTGCAAGGCAATAGCCAAGAAGTGATTTTCTATCTTTTTTGAAAAGGCATTGGTCAAGCTGGTAAATCGGCGCATGTGCATTCTCATCGTCAGGTTCTGTCTTTCCGCGAAGGAGGTTGATATATGTTTGGGATCAGGATTCCCGGAGATGGTATTCTTTTTGGCTCCGATACAATCCGCTGGACTGTATTTCTTCTCTGTGCTGGTTGCATTGCCGGGTTTACCGTATATCTTCTGCAATTGTGCAAAATCTATAAATGAAGTACCCACCCGAATACCCCTCCGCTGAACTCCGATGGACCCCACGAATTGAGCTTACTCAAAGCCGTCGACTATCGTCGAACGGCTTTGTGATCCCGCTGGGAGCAAGGTATATCTTCGGAAACCCTTGTAAATCTTATGTTTTGGAGCGGTGAGCATTTTTGCTAACCATGATGCTAACCTGAAACAGGTTTGGCCCGCGTTATTGTAAAGAACTAGTGATAGTCAAATATAGGGGATATTTTGTTTTCACCAGCGGCTCTTCCGCAAATGGTGCAGATAAAGGGGTTAATATTTAAGTGGTTCCATGCTGGTATGCCGTACTCGTAAAACCCGGATTATACCTTTCGAAAATCGATAAGAAACCCTGTAATGGTGCCTCTCCAAGGCCCGATAGCTGCAGTCATTGTCGGTCTTATACTTGTCTGGTCCGTATATCTCAGGGTTAGGGACTGCCTTAAGTACGGCCTCGGCTATTTCTTGTATCACTTTAGAGGCATTCTTGGGTGAATCCTTACTAATGTGCTTAAACACCTGCCTCATTTGTTTTTGCGACCGTTTTGTCCAAACTACCTCATACCCCTTCTCTACCATTTCTTTATCTGCTTTACAAATTCTTCATGAGTGGTATATTCCCCCCTTTCATATTCCGCTTCGGCCTCCTGCAGTTCTTGATTATATTCCTCAATACTGATCCGGGAAGCCTTCTTTTCACGGCCTTCTACAAAAGTTTTTAGCATCTGCAAAACAGACTTTTTTTCCGCATCGTCCAACTGAAGAAAGTATTGAAATAATTCCTGTTCCAAGGCTTTTGGCATACATTCAAGCTTTTCACAAATTTACCATTTTCCCTGACTTGGGTTGACAAATCTTTCTAAATTTTGACCCCAGTTACGGACAGTTATGGTATCAAAAACGGACAGGTCAGGCAAAAGTAAAAATACAAATGATTGATTATTAATAACATAAAAGACTGGCATTTTCTTAGCCTTAGCAGATTGGATTTGTGTGTCTCATCCTATAAATTTTGACAAGAAAAAAATAAATATGCTGAAAAATTATATTACGACCGCTTGGCGGAATATTACGAGAAGCAAAGGGTACAGTGCCCTTAATATTTTAGGGCTTGCGACGGGTATGGCTGTCGCCATGCTGATTGGACTCTGGGTATATGACCAGTATTCTTTTGACCGCTTTCTGCCGGGCTATCATCAGATCTACCAGGCACGGTTTAAATATGAGGAGAATGGCCAGATTCAAACGCAAAATGCAGTCTGTTTGCCACTGGCAATAGCACTGAAAAAAGATATTCGGGGAGTGAAATACGTAGTCCAGACCGATTGGATGGGTGAGCATGGCCTGGTGGCAGGAGATAAGAAATTATACTTGAAAGGCGCTATGGCAGGGAGTGATTTTCTAAAACTATTTCAATATCGCTTGCTGAAAGGTAGTGCTGCGGCAGTTTTAGAGGATCCCTATTCCATTGTGATCACGGAGTCAGCTGCAAAAGGCCTCTTTGGCAACCAAGACCCCATCAATAAAAGGATTAACCTGGACAATGTCCATGAATTGAAAGTGACGGGCTTACTCCAGGACATCCCCGTTAATTCTACCCTTCAGTTTAGTTTCATCGTTCCATTTGCCTATTACATGCAAACCAATGACTGGGTCAGGAGAGCCGCCACGGCCTGGGATAATAGCTCCTTTCAAATATTTGTGGGACTCGAGCCTGGAGTTGGATACCGGGAAGTAGAATCCCAATTGCAGGGGATCGCAAAAAAATATGTTCCGGATGCCTATAAAACTTATCACTCTGAAGTATTTATGCAACCCATGAAAGACTGGCATTTATATACGGATTTCAAGGCTGGCGTAGCTTCCGGCGGTTTAATTGATTATGTGCAACTCTTCAGCATGATTGGGCTGCTTGTTTTAATCATCGCCTGCATCAATTTTATGAATCTCTCCACCGCTCGCTCTGAAAAAAGAGCCAGAGAAATAGGGATCCGGAAAGCCGTGGGTTCAAGACGCACCGACCTGGTGATTCAGTTTTTGATTGAATCAGTGGTGCTCACTTCACTTGCCTTTATCTGTTCATTGTTTTTTGTACTGATTGCCCTGCCTGGTTTTAATACCCTGACCAAAATCGAAGTCCGTATTCCCTTTCATAATGGTATGTTCTGGCTAGCAATGATCAGCTATGTCCTGCTNNCCCGTAAAAGTCCTCAAAGGCAAGATTCTAATCGGCAAGGAAGGAGCTTTGCCCAGAAAAATTTTAGTCGTCCTGCAGTTTAGTTGTTCGGTTGCCCTGATTATCAGCACCCTGATTGTTTTTCAGCAAATTCAACACGCCAAAGACAGGCCGAAAGGCTATGACGCTAACCGGCTCATGATGACCGACGTAAGCGCGGACCTGAACCGCAACTACCCCGCGCTTAAAAATGACTTATTGCAATCCGGCGTGGTTAGCAGTGTGACCAAGGCCTCCAGCCCGATTACGGATATCTGGTCCAATAATACGATCAATGACTGGCAGGGAAAGGGGCCAAATGAAACTCTAAGTATGGCGACCGTTGCCGTTTCGGATGCCGATTATTTCAAAACCTTGGGCATGCAGCTCAGGGAAGGAAGAAATTTTACCGGAAACCTGGGAAGTGACTCCTTAAGCATGATCATTAATGAAGCGGCCGCCAGACGCATGCGGTTTAAAGAGCCATTAAACCAAGCCGTGGATTGGGGGCAAACGGCCCAGCGGGCCAAGGTCATTGGAGTCGTCGGCAATGCGCTGATGGGCTCTCCTTTTTCACCAGCCGTGCCCACCTATTTTATGCTCAGTCCGGATAAGGCAGCCGCGATCATGTACCGCCTGTCTCCATCGGTTCGTACATCGGACGCCATAACCACACTATCTTCTATATTCAACAAATACAACCCTTCTTATCCCTATCTCTATCATTTTGTGGATGAAAGCTATGTCGCAAAATTTGATTTGGAAACCCTGATCGGGAAGTTGGCGGGACTGTTTGCGGGGCTGGCCATTTTCATTTCAAGCCTGGGTTTGTTTGGCCTGGCGGCATTCATCGCCGAACAGAGAACCAAAGAAATAGGGATCCGCAAAGTGCTCGGCGCTTCCGTTTCCCAGGTTTGGTTTCTGCTATCAAAAGAATTTATGGGCCTTGTACTCATCAGTTGTTTAATTGCTTCGCCGCTCTCCTTTTACTTTTTGCAACACTGGCTAGAGAAATATGACTACCGGATCAGTATCGGGCCCTGGGTGTTTATCCTGGCGGGACTGGCTGTCATGACGGTCACGATTCTGACTATCAGTTTTCAGGCGATAAAAGCAGCGTTGATGAATCCCGTAAAGAGTTTGAGATCGGAGTAGGAGCCAGCTATGTTTCGGTACAACCGAAACGCTGACCCCTGAATCCGCCGGCTGGCGGATTCAGGGGCGCTTCATGCTTCCGCATTCGAGAATACTAAAACCAGAAGCCTTTCTTTTCACCAGCCATTTTGAATAGTATGCCTCTTCCTTTTGGCGACCAACGGGAGCGAACACAAGCGTTGCTGTCGGGCCTTTTTGGCCGACAACAACACCGCTTGCCCTAAAACTTCCGGGACCATTACGATTGGAAACCCCCTACAGGTCACCTTTTCTTGTAAATACTTCTTCTTTAATTCTCGGAATGTATCCATGACTTCTCTCCTTTAAAAATGCCAGCCTTATCGTCCAGTATCTTGCGTAAAAATCTTCGGGCTGCTCAATCCGTGCTTGTGGATATTGGTTTTTAAATCCATCCACAATTGGATATTGTAATCGGCCAATTCCATCAGTTCTTCCGGGGTCAACTTATGTGGATTGGATACACTGGCCGGTGTTTTACTCTCCGGCTGTTCCTCGATGCAGGAAAAAATGTTCGGTGCATAACCTTCTCCGATTTCTAAAGACTTGCCAATAGCCAAGCTATTACCAAATAATTTGACCTGTTTGCCGCTGCTTAAAAACAGGGTTCTTCTCTTAAA
>PLXD01000032.1:4629-4815 GCA_003151295.1 Chitinophagaceae bacterium
GCTTTCCATGCCGGACCCAATCGTATATAGTGGGTTTCGTCACATGGAACAAAGCGCATACCTCCGCAATCTTATACAGGGGTTTATAAGTAAGGCCGGGCGTTTCATAGGTAGGGGATACCGGCCTTTGTTTGTCGGCCTGGCTGACTTCCTCCCGGATAATCTGCCGGATGGATTGCCAGAACT
>PLXD01000669.1 GCA_003151295.1 Chitinophagaceae bacterium
GCCATTGAACCGGTGGATGCCTGCTTAATCGATCTTTCATTTTTCCAGGCGTCCCTGAAAGTGAATTACGGGTTCATTTCCGAATTGATGCTGTTCTTCGCCGATGAATTGCAGGAGTCAGAAAGAAAAATGCGCAACCTGGCGCATATGCAGGTAAAAGGAAGGATCGCCCAAGCCTTGCTGGCTTTACAGGACAAATTCAAAACGACCCCGGAAGGAGCTATCGACATCATACTCAGCAGGCAGGATCTGGCATCTTTTGCAGGCACCACCTATGAGACGGTCTTCCTGATCATCAATGAATTCCTACAGGATCGGATCATCGGGATCGCAGAGAAGAATATTACTATATTGGATATAGATAAATTATCGGAGTTTACAAAGGAGGCGGATGCGGGGAACTGACGGGATTTAATAGCCGGTAGCTAGACCTGGTATGGCAGGCAAATCACCCGGTCCCCCTCTTCCAGCCCGCCGGCAGCAGCGGGATGAAGTCCCAGGGCATTGGCCCGGAGGCCCAACCGGATATCCCCGGAGCCATTGAGAGGAACCTGATCCAGCCAGGCAGGGTCGCCCGTGATCCGAACCGGGAAAAATTCATCCAATACTGTTTTCTTGATTTTGGCGGCCTGCAAGGGCAGTTCAAACCGGATCGGTCCGGACAATCCAAAACAGGCATTCAGATAAGACTGTATGAATAACCTGAAAGTCACCAGGCAGGAGAAAGGATTGCCGGGCAGCGCGAACACCATTCCTCCATTTGGCAGGATCCCGCACCACACAGGCTTGCCTGGTTTTATAGCCACTTTATGGAAAAGTTTCCTGACCCCAATCTCTTCCAGCACCCCGGGAACAAAATCTGCGTCTCCGGCGGATACCCCGCCACTCAGTACGATCAGATCGGATCCCAGGGCTGCTTCCAGCGAAGAATGCAGGAGCCGGCGGTCATCGGGGAGATGCGCAAAACTCCGGGGCCTGATACCTCCTCCCCCTGCAAAAAGCGATTCCAATACCCACCTGTTACTATTCCTGATCTGCAATAAGGAGGCGGGCGCATCGAACGGCACGATCTCGTTACCGGTCGTGAATAGAGAAACCGCCGGCAGTTTTTCAACCTCTACCTGCTCTTTGCCGACTGAAGCTAAAAGCCCCATCACGGACGGGTCACACAGACAGGCTGCCTGGATGACCGTATCCCCCGATTGTAAATCCTCGCCCCGACTGGCAATATTCTGAAAAGGCAAGCAGACTGCCTGGCCTGTGTGGATCCATCTGGCATCCTCCTCTACCTCTTCTTTCCGGATAACGGCATCGGCCCCTTGCGGCACAGCTGCCCCTGTCATGATCTTATAGCACTCGCCGGGACCGATCGTCTTTGCAGGAAGGGCGCCGGCATAAATGACCTCAGTGATCGAAAAATCACGGATCCCGCTTTCCCAATCACTGTACCGGATGGCATATCCATCCATGGTCGACCGGTTAAAAGGCGGGTAGTCCCTATCGGCCCGGATCCTTTCAGTCAACACCCTCCCATAGGCCTGCTCCAACCCCACCCTTTCCCGGCCAAAAGACCGTGCGCGGGCTACCAATATCTGCTGAGCCTCCCTGTAATTGATCATACTAATGCCCTCCTCCCATCATCATTTTCCGGGCATGGAATACCGCCGGAAGGATCGCCTCAAGGGATTCCCGCGCGCCATCGGAACTACCTGGCAACGTCACCACCAGGGTATGACCAATGGACCCTGCTACCCCCCGGCTCATCATGGCCATTGGCGTCCGCATCTGCCCATGAACCCGCATCGCCTCGGCGATCCCTTCTGCATCGCGCTCCAGGATACCTTTCACGGCATTGACGGTATGGTCCCTCGGACCCAATCCCGTTCCCCCGGTCGTGAACACAAACTGTACATCTTCAGCTACCCATTCCCGTATTTGCCTGCGGATCTCTTCTTCGTCATCCGGAACGATCTTATAATATTTCACATGGGCGTTGACTGCCTCCAGCATCTCCTTTATCAGCTTACCGCTCTTATCCGTTCGTTTGCCCGCCGCCGTTGAATCTGAACATACGAGTATGGCACAGGAAGGAGGGGTCGCGAAATATTTGTCCCGGTCGCTCTTCCCTCCCCGTTTCTCAAGCAGGCGTATACAGCCGATCTCAAGCTCCTTGTCAACGGGCTTCAGCATGTCGTAGATCTCCAGGGCCGCCACGGAGACACCCGTCAGCACTTCCATTTCAATGCCGGTGCGACCGATGGATTGGGCTTCGGCGACAATAACGATGCCTGTTCTCAGGAAGACATCCGGAGAAAACCATTCCTCCTGCAATTGCTTTTGTAAAAACTCGAACTGCATATCCATTCCATCGATAGATACCGGATGACAATGAGGCAATAATTGCGGCGTGGATTTGGCCCCTACAAAACCGGCGGCCCTGGCCACATCGAACAGGTTTCCCTTTGGCAGGGCATTATTGCGGATCAGTTCCAGGGTGGCCTGCGAGCAGAAAACGATCCCCACGGCCCGTGCTGTTCGTAAAGTGATGGATTTATGAGTAATATCGCGCATGATCCTTCAAAACTCCTGATTTTCCGGCAAACCCGTTTCGATTATTTTTCAATCCCGATTAATCCCGATATATACTTTCCCATTCTTCACTTTAACGGGATAGGTCCGGATCCGGTATTCCTCCCCGCTCAGGCAATCGCCTGTCAGCAGGGAAAAGGTCTTTTTATGGAACGGGCAGGCTACTTTGGGTTCGCATTGTTCTCCTGCGCTGCCGATCATACCACGGGACAATACCATTTGCTGCTTATGCGGGCAGGAATTTTGCGTGGCGTACCACTGTCCGCGACGCGAAAAATTAAAAACGGCTACCTGTTCATTGCCAATGCTTACACAAGCGCCGCCGTCCGCGGGAATATCAGCCACCCTGCAAGCGAGTTGCCATTTCGGACCGGACAGGTTCTCCGTTTCCGGACGCGGGGATGCCGGAACGGTATCGTTGGAGGCGTCATGGCATTCGGGTTCCGGTAAAAAAATTTCAGGCATGGTAGTAGGTTTTATCTCAAAAAAATATTTCAAAACAAGGCCCTCATAAAGTCTTCATAAGGCCCTCACCAGGACCTCGCCTTTACCTGATCCCGCAGGTTCTCAAAAGCCACCGTGGGGTCCTTTTTCCGGGGAGCGTTGACAAAATGATTGAACCGTTTACGCAGTTCGGGGCTTTCGACCACTTCTTTCCATTCACAGCGATAACTGTCCACCAGGGCCTGCATCTCCGTCTCCCACTGTTCGCCCAGGCCCAGGCTATCATTGACGATGACATTTTTCAGGTAACTGAGTCCTCCTTCCATCTTGTTGAGCCACGCAGCCGTGCGGGTAAGAGGATCGGCCGTCCTTATATAAAACATTAAAAAGCGGTCCAGGTATCCGATGCAGGTCTCTTTGTCGATATCACTGGCGATCAGTTGCGCATGCTGCGGCTTGGAGCCACCATTACCGCACACATAAAGGTTCCAGCCTTTTTCAGTCGCGATGATACCAAAGTCCTTACCCTGCGTNNATACAGCCACTGACACCCCCCTTGATCTTGTGGGGCGCCCTGATCCCCTTGTATCTTTCCTCTACTTCAACGGCAAAACTCACGCTGTCATGCAACCCAAAACGGCACCAGGTGCTTCCCACGCAGCTTTTAACCGTGCGAAGCGCCTTACCATACGCGTGACCGCTCTCAAAGCCCGCTGCAATCAATGCTTCCCAGATATCCGGCAGATCGTTCATGTGCGCGCCGAAAAGGTCTATACGCTGCCCCCCGGTGATCTTCGTATAGAGATTATATTTCTTAGCGATCTTTCCCAGCACGATCAGCTTATCGGGTGTGATCTCTCCTCCCGGTATCCGCGGAACGACGGAATAAGTGCCGCCCTTTTGAATATTCGCCAGGTATCTGTCATTACTGTCCTGTATGGTATCCTGTTTCAGGATCATATCATTCCAGAGACTTGCCAGGATACTGGCAATAGCAGGCTTACACACTTCACAGCCGTCTCCTTTTCCGAACCTTCCCAATGCCTCATCGTAGGTTTTCACCTCGTTGATCTTCACCAGGTCGAAGATCTCCTGGCGGGAATGATCAAAATGCTCGCAGATCACATTCTTAATATAAAGGCCATTTGCCTTCATGGTCCCTGCGATCAGGTCTTTTACCAGGGGGATACAACCTCCGCAGCCAGTACCCGCCCGGGTACACTTTTTCATCCCGTCCACCGTCCGGACGCCCTGATCTGTCACCACGCTGCAAATCGCGCCTTTTGAAACGGACTCACAGGAACAGACCAGCGCTTCATCCGGCAGGCTCATGACACCATTCCCTTCCGCCCCTGCCCCCCGGCTGCCCAGGATCAGGTCTTCCGGATCCGGCGGCAACAACATTTTATTATTCACGGTTTGCAACAGGATATTATAGGCGCCCGCATCGCCTATTAAAATGCCCCCCAGCAGGTATTTCCCGTCATTGCTAATATTGATCCTCTTGTAAATACCTTTATACCTGTCTTCAAAGACGACGGCATGGCAATCCGGCTCTGCGATAAAAGCATCGCCAAAACTGGCTACATCCACGCCGATAAGTTTCAGTTTGGTACTCATGTCGTATCCCGTAAAACGTTTATTCCCCCCGGACAGGTTAGCGGCCACGACTTCAGCCATTTCATATCCCGGGGCCACCAGACCATAGATCATCTTATTGCTCAACGCACATTCGCCGATGGCAAAAATGGATCTGTCGCTGGTCTCCAGCTTATCATTTACCGGGATCCCTCCCCGGGTGCCGACCTGCAGGCCGGCCAGCCTGGCCAGTTCATCCCGCGGACGGATACCCGCGGAAATGACCAGCATGTCCAATGGCAAACTCGTATCGTCGGCAAAGCGCAGGGAATCTATTTTACCCTCGCCGGATATGGAAGCCGTGTTTTTATTTAAATGAATGTGCAATCCCAGCTTGCTAAGCCTTGATTCCAGCATATGGCTACCCGCGCTGTCTATCTGCCGGGGCATGAGGCGCGATGCAAACTCCACTATGTGCGTCTGCTGAATGCCCAGATCCAGCAAGGCCTTGGCTGCCTCCAGTCCCAGCAGGCCGCCTCCCATTACGCCTGCATGGATGGCTTTGGGCGCATATGCTTTGATGAGTTCCAGGTCTTCGATCGTTCTGTACACAAACACACCTTCTTTTTCGACGCCCGGGATATCGGGTACGAATGCGGAAGAGCCGGTTGCCAGCACCAGGAAATCATAGGATTGTTTGATCCCTTTCAGGGAATGGACCGTCTTGGTAAGACGGTTGATCTCCTGGACCGGATCCCCGATATGCAGAACGATATCCTGGTCGTCCCCAAACCAACCGGCCATGGACAAGCTCAGATCATGAGCCGATTTACCATTAAAATATTCGCTTAAATGAACCCTGTCATAAGCTGGGCGGGGCTCCTCCCCAAAAATGACCAGTTGAAAGTCCGTAGATTTCGCCATTATCTTCTCGCAGAACTTATGGCCCACCATTCCATTACCGATCACAACGATTACAGGCTTGCTTACACCTATCATAAAAGCAGATTTAAGTGTTTATAGCTGGCAATCATTAGAGAAGCGTTAAACATATATGTATTATATATATATAATATATATATACAATAATACATTTTTTTTTCATCTAAAATATTATACTTACAATATTTTAATAGATATTCATACGATTTTCCTCGCTTTTTCGCCAATAGTATTATATTAATAATTTTTAGCATGAATAAAATTGTCAACCATCTTCCGAATACCCCTACCCTCGGATCGATGCCAAGGCTTATACTGGTAGGAGCAGGTCCGGGAGATCCGGAACTGATAACCATGAAGGCTTACAGGGTTTTACAGAAAGCCGGGGTCATCCTGTATGACAACCTCGCGAATAAGGAATTATTGAATTTTACCCCGCCTGGTTGCGAAAAAATATATGTAGGCAAAACGCCATATGGAGAATATACCCCGCAGGAGACAATTCATGAGCTGATCAGGGAAAAAACTTTTGCTAAAGGAGAAGTGGTAAGATTAAAAGGAGGAGACCCCTTTATTTTCGGAAGGGGATTTGAAGAGATCCTGTACGCCCGGGAGCAGGGAATTGAAGTAAGCTATATTCCGGGTATCACCAGCATGCAGGCAGCAGGTATAGAAGGCATCCCCCTGACCCACCGGGAGATCAGTGAAAGCATCTGGGTCGTAACAGGAACGAAGAAAGACGGTTGCCTGTCGGATGATCTCAAACTCGCCATGCGGAGCAAAGCCACTGTGGTGATCTATATGGGCATGAAGAAATTACAGGAAATAGCGGATACCTATTATGCGGAGGGGCTGGGACATATCCCCGCGGCCATCATTCAACATGCTTCCCTGCCCCGGCAGAAAATAGCAAGAGGCCTGGTACAGGATCTTCCCGCCATCGCCAGCCTTCAGCAACTGACCCATCCCTCGATCATCATTATCGGACAGGTTGTAGATATAGCTGGCAGCTTATAGCTATAAGCTGCCAGCTTGTTCTTCCAAATTATTTAAACGCCTTCGCATCGGACAGGAACTTCGCCAGTCCGATATCTGTGAGGGGGTGTTTCAGCAAGCCCAGGATCGATTCCAGGGGGCTGGTAACTACATCGGCGCCTGCTTCAGCGCATTTGACGATATGCAAAGGGCTGCGGATAGAGGCAGCAAGTATTTCTGTTGCAAAACCCTGCAGGGAGTAAATGCCGGCGATCTGTTCGATGAGTTGTACGCCATCCCATCCACTATCATCGATCCTTCCGATAAAAGGGGATACATAAGCGGCTCCGGCTTTGGCGGCCAGGATAGCCTGCCCTGCAGAGAAAACAAGCGTACAGTTCGTTTTAATGCCGTTATCCGTGAACCATTTTATGGCTTTCACGCCTTCTTTGATCATAGGTACTTTAACGATAATATTAGGATGGATCGCAGCCAGCTTCTTGCCTTCAGCTATAATACCGTCAAAATCCGTAGACACCACTTCCGCACTAATATCGCCATCTACCAATTCACAAATGGTCTTGTAGTGATTAAAGACAGCCGCTTCGCCCTTAATGCCCACTTTGGCCATCAGGGAAGGATTGGTAGTTACCCCGTCTAAAATTCCAAGGTCATTTGCTTCCTTAATTTGTGCCAGGTCGGCCGTATCAATGAAAAATTTCATAAAGAATAAATTTTTGCCCGGTCTATGAGGGGCCGGGACGCTTGAATTATAAAATTATGTCAAAATCGACTTAAGAAATCCGAGCACGAAGATAATAAAAAGAGATTTCTTTCCCGCTGTATTTGGGAGAATCCCCCTGCCTAATAAAACCTGATATATGGAGAAAAGGTTCACGGGATTCCAGGAAAGTTTGGGGCATAAAAAAAGGCAAGTTACTTACATCGCACCGCTTCAACCACTTGCCCTTGCTGCCTTCCGGCCCTGGGGGATTCAGCAGGAGCTGATCGTATAAGACTTGCCTATGCAAATATAGTGGTTTTATCCCAACGCCAAGACAAAAAATTCTTTTTAACTTGCTCACGCTCAACCCGCCACTGATTAGGAACAAGCTACGAACGACCCCTCATCACTCACAACTCACCACGGCCGACTCATCCCATTTCCTCAGAATCCCGGCCTTCCTGTTATCGAGCTGAACGTGCTCATGCCGACCAATTCATCTGCCCGGCCACCCAAGGCCCGGTAATAGACCAGGACCGTATACGTGTTTTCCGTTTCCATATGGTTGCCTTCTGTGAAATCCATCAAAAATTTCCTGGCAGGATCCTCCCGGCCGACAGTCGCATAACCATAGTTATAATATCCCATCTTGAGAAAAAGAGAGGTCTCATACATGCCCTTCTCCGTATTGAACCGCATCCGGGAAGAATCATCCGAACCGTAATTCGTCAGGCCGCCAAAAAGGTAAACCTCTTTATCGGGGAAAGGAGTATTGCCGGCCGGAACAAAGTAGAAATGGACCGTGGCATAATCCGTCTGCCAGAGCGGGTTGATACTTTCCGTCGTTTGAATAAAATACTGGCCGTTATAATCCTTATAGCGAACATAAATTGCCTGGGTTCTGTCCCCATCCGGCTTCAGGAATATCTCCGTTGCATTCTTCGTACTGTTCACCCGTTGCACCCTATCACTCTGGAAACGGAAGCTTTGCAAATCCGCCCACCTCCATTCCGCACCGCCGGGGAACAAAAAAGCATCCTCGCTGATATATTGCAGGTTATTATTATTATAAACGGTCGGACGGACATCCTTTACGGCATTGTCCCAACGATAATTCTGCAAAAGGACCACTTTGATCTGCTCCAGGGGATTCGAGGGGTTTATGGCTGTCGTATTCAGCGTGAATTGTATCCGCTGATGGGTGCGAAGGAGATTGTTATCCAAAGGTTGCAAGACCTGGGCGTTGATATTCGTCTTCTGGTCGAGCACCAGGAAACGGCGGCTGAATGCCATCCTGGACGTATCGCCGTCCAAAAAGACTTTCAGCAGGAAATTGCCCGAATGAATGGGAACGCAATTTCGATCGGGAAGGATCGCCTGGTAATGGGTGTAATGCGTCAATGCTACGGAAGAAAACTGGTAGTCGCTCAACTGCACCTGAGAAAATCCGCTGATAAAATCGAACTGGCTGACGGTGGCGGGTGTCCAGTCCGAGTTGCATAACTGGAAAGTATAATAATAATTTTTCACGTCGGCGTCGAGGTCGTCAAAATGCAGCTCGAGTTTATCGCTGCTGTTCAATCGCAGGACCGGATACCCCAGTTGATTGCCGGACGGGTATAACTGGGCACTAGCTATATTATCCGAATAGATGAACTCCTGTGCCCGGGATCTCCCGGCAAGGCTCAACAGGCAACAAATAGACAGGATATAGTGCGTGAGCGGCAGACTGCGCATTAGGGATGATTGTTTGAATACGCTACAATGTTAAGACAAATATGCAAAAAACTTTCATTCCTATGCATTCCCTGTCTACTTTTGTTTGCACCGAAGGATTGTATACCCGCGGTACGCTTTTGATCACTAAAACCATGCCGATTGAATGTAGCCATTTTTATAGCCCGTCGCATCGCCTTTAACCAGCAGCAATCGTTTTCCCGTTTCATCATCAGGCTGGCAATCGCCGCAACCGTCATCAGCGTGGCAGCTATGTTGCTTACGCTCGCTTTTACCAACGGCTTTCAATATGCCATCAGCCAGAAAATTTTCAGTTTCTGGGGTCATATCCGGGTCCAGCATATCCAGCCTAACAAAAGCCTTATTGCGGAAGACATCCCCATCTTCCGTAATGATACGGTGTTAAAGGTCCTCCGGACCAATGAGGATGTCAGGACTATCCAGGCTTTTGCGACCAAGAGCGCTATTGTAAAAGGCAGCGAAAGCATAGAAGTGGTCATGCTGAAAGGCGTAGAAAACAACTATGACTTCTCCAACCTGGACGGCTTCCTCAAACAGGGCAGATGGCTTCATTTTCCAGACAGCGGCTATAGCGATGAGATCGACCTTTCTGCTTATACCGCCAACCAGTTGAAATTAAAGGTCAATGACAAAGCACTGATCTATTTTATCCAGTCTGACGGTACCCGCAGGGTAAGATCCATGCGGATCGCCGGGATCTACAAAACGGGCATCGAAGACTATGATAAACTGGTCGCCATCGGGGACCTGCGGCTCATCCAAAAACTGAATAACTGGCAGGCCGATCAGATCGGCGGGTATGAGATTTTTATAAAGGATTATCATCGGATCGACCCTGTAAGCAGGACCCTCTCAGAGGCATTGCCCTCAACCTGGAACTGCCGTACCAGCGAGGAAGCCAATCAGAATATTTTCGACTGGCTCAATCTACAGAATACGACCATCGTCATCGCCCTATGCATCATGATCGTCATTGCCACCCTCAACCTGGTGACCTGTCTGATCATCCTGGTACTTGACAGGACCCGCATGATCGGTATCCTGAAAGCGATCGGCTCTCCCAACGCCTCGATCCGGCAAATATTCCTCTACCATGGTTCTATTATCATGCTGAGCGGATTGTTTTTCGGCAATCTGACAGCCATCCTGATGTGCTGGCTCCAGCAACGATATGGATTCATCAGCCTGCCCGAAGACGCCTATTATATATCGAAGGCCGTTGTAAAGCTGGAATGGTGGCATTTCGTACTGGTCAATGCAGGTACTTTCGTGATCTGTTTCCTGGTACTCATGATCCCTACCCTCATCATCAGGAATATCCAACCGGCAAAGGCGATACAATTCCGTTAAAGGGCCAGGTGTGACAGCACGATACCCGTGGCCACGGCGGCATTTAATGATTCAGCCTCCCCGATACGGGGAATGGTGATATGATGGGGTATCCGGCTGAGAAGGGATTCCCTGATCCCCTTCGATTCATTGCCGATGACGATGATACCCCGGGATATCCGTTCCATCGTATAGATGCTGGTCCCGCCCAAAGCCGTCGCATAAACCGGTAGTCCCTTTTGTCTGTCAATATACGCTGCCGGGTCTTCATAGCTTACCTGCACCCGGCCGATACTGCCCATGGTCGATTGGACCGCTTTGGCATTGAATACATCCGCGCTATCCGGGCTGCAAACTACACACCGGAGGCCAAACCAGTCCGCTATCCGGACGATCGTTCCCAGGTTGCCCGGATCCTGTATATTATCCAGCAACAGGCTGATCCCACTGCCCTGCTTCAGCGGGAGGCCGGTAAACGAAGGCTGCCTGAAAACAGCCAGGACCTGGTTAGGGGTCGCCAGAAAAGAAATCCGCTCCAATTCCGAATTCCTGACTTCCACGATTTGGTGGGAAGATAAGGTCGCAAGCCTTTCACGGTTAATCTCCAGCCAATCCTTCACCGCATAGAGGGTCACCAATGGCAGATGGGGAGACATTAACAATTCGCTTACAAGCTTCGGCCCTTCGGCCACAAATACACCCTCCGGATCACGGAATTTTTTCTGGCCTAAACTTTGAATATATTTGACCTGCGATTTTACCAGCATTTTATTTCGTTTACATAAATAAGTTAACCCGGAGTCGTTTGCCGGAAAAGAGGTTCCGATCTGATCCTGCAAACCGATTTTCAATTTGAATAATCCGTAGCAACTGTCAATTTATCCAGCATATGCGTTATAGGCGGCAAGTTAATGTATCTTTTTTCAACCCTGCTGTTGTACTCATAGCGCTATTCTCCATATCCGTCTTTTCCTGTGTAGTCCCAAAAAAATACCCCCATTATAAGCCTTTTGTCTTTAACAATATTATAAAGGTGGAAGGCGACATGAAGACCAGCGAGAAAAGGGATTTGGCCCAGCGTCTGGCCAACCAGTTGGATGACAGTCTCCGGACACAGATCGTCTCCCTGGGTGGCATCTATAAGAAACTCGTCAATCCCCCCGTCTTCGATTCGATGAATGTTCGCCGTTCTCTCGGCTTCATGATCGCCCTGCTCAATTCGCTGGGGTATTATTCACCTTCTATTAAAGATACTTTCAGAATAGATACCGTACACCGGGATCAATACCGGGTGACGACCGACTTCCAGGTGAGGCCGGGTAAGAATCTGAAATTCGATTCCATCGGATATGCCCTGCAGACACCCCAGCTACAGGCATTGGCATTGAAATACAGGGATCAGTCCCTGCTCAAAAAGGGGCATCCTTATTCCAAACAGGTCATTTCATCGGAACTAGACCGCCTGGTGGAGCTTTTTAAGAACAATGGCTATTACAAATTCTCCAAAGATGACATGGTCGTCGAGCGGGACACCGTGGTAGCGGGCCTGATCGACCCCACCCTGGACCCCTTCCAGCAATTCGCGCTCCTCGAAGAGTTGAAAAAGAAAAGAGAGCATCCGACCGTCAATGTAGTGGTCAAAGAACGGCTCATAAAAGACTCCACCCATATCACCAAATACTATATCGGCAAAGTGACCCTTCGTCCGGACAGGTCCCTGCTGGAGGATACATCTACTTCCCTTCCCAGCCATATCGACACCACCGTTGTTAAAAATATAACCATTATCAGCCAGACTGATAAGTTCAAACCGGCTTTCCTGGCCAGCAATGTATTCCTGAGGCCCGGCAATTTATACAAACAGGATAATTATGACAGAACGTTAAGCCGGTTCAATCAAATGGGAGCCTGGCAGCAGGCGGCCATAATCATGGTCCCTTCCGACAGCTCGGATTCGGTCCTGGATGCAGGTCTGGCCCTGTTCCCCGGTAAAAAGCAAAAGCTGAACGTCGACCTGGAAACCAGTCGAAATACCAATGACATCGTTACGGCCAGCAACCTGCTGGGAGTAGGCCTATCCTTTGGCCTGACGAACCGGAATACCTTCCAGGAATCCGTCCAGTCCACGTCCAGTATCCGGGGAGGCGTCGAATTCGGGTCGAATTTTATTCAGACCACCCAGGCCAGTTTTTCGCATGATATCTTTTTTCCCAAGGTCATCCCGACTCCCGCACCCTGGTTAAACAAGATGCTAAAGCTGGACAGGGTATCGGACAACTTACGCACCGTCCTGAATTTCAATACGGCTTATACAGACCGGCGGGAATTCTTCAAGCTTCTCACCTTCAATAGCTCCTGGGGATATGAATGGGCAAAGGTTAATAAACAGCGTTCGAGCACCCGATCCTTCATTTACAAGCCGCTGAATATCGAGTATACCAGCCTGACCAAAACAGATAGCCTGCAAAAATTTCTGGATAGCATCCCCTCCCTAAACCTGGCTTTCAAGAGCGGCCTGGTCATCGGCCAGCAATTCATTTATAATTCCGTCCGGCAGATAGGCATCCATACCAATTTCTTCCATTTTAGCGCCGAAGAGAGTGGCGCAGCTTTAGGATTCATCAAATCCCTGGACGAAGGACCCCTCTGGCGTTATGTCAAGGGGGATATCGAATTCCGCCATCACATCGATTACAAAAAGACCGAACTCGCCTTCCGGGCCTATGCGGGAGCGGGCTGGGCATATGGAAGAGAAGGCTCGGGATATGAGCAGACGCTGCCCTTCTATAAGGCATTCTTCGCCGGCGGCCCCCAAAGCATGCGTGGATGGCAGGTGCGGCAACTAGGGTTGGGGTCTTCCAAATTCTATGACACGGCGGGAGCAGGTATATTAGACCGGTTCGGGGACGTGCAGCTGGAAGGCAATATCGAATACCGGTTCCCCCTGGGAACGGTGATCGGGATAAAGATCAAAAGCGCCGTGTATACGGATATCGGCAATATCTGGAACAGGCATGCAGACAGCACGAATGTCGGCAGCGATTTCAAATTCAACCGCTTCTATAAAGAGTTCGCTGTCGACGCGGGTACGGGGTTACGCCTGGACTTTGACTATTTCCTGATACGATTTGACTGGGCCTATAAAATAAGGGATCCGCAGCGATATGATTACCCCAACCGGTGGTTCTATGATATGACATTGGGCGGCGGGCAGTTTCAGCTCGGCATCAACTATCCATTTTAGTACTTCATGTTTTACTACGTCTGTAAGACACTATTATGTGCTGCGCTGTACGGATCTGTTGCGCGACGCCGCTGTACTTCCGGAGATTGGACAACATGGAGTTGTAACTTTCATCTGCCGGGCTATATCTTTTATGAGTAAATGGGTTCCGGACGTAAGGCGTCTTTCGCATCAACAGCCCGTACAGGCGCAAGACTTATTTACGCCTGCAGGTCTCTATCATTGGATGAAGGTGAGATTGCAGCACGATCGTAAGAGCATACTGTTGCCGGACCCATGCTATCAACGGGCCAGAGCGGGACTATGCCGCATAGGAGGTACAATATTATTTAATAGCAGTCAACTCGGCTTTAATATAAGCTTCCGCCTCCTCCATGCTCACTGCCTGATCCAGGGTGAATACCCCGATGCGGGTACGGCAGAGACTGCTCAAATAAGCCCCGCAGCCTAAGGCATCCCCTACATCCTTCGCAAGGCTTCGTATATATGTACCCGTTGAGCAGACGACCCGGAAATGAACCACAGGCAATTCGATCCCGGTGATCTGGAATTCTTTGATAAAGACCTTGCGGGGTTCGGGCTGCACATCTTCCCCTTTACGGGCCAGCTCATATAAGCGTCTACCGTCTTTTTTGATCGCCGAATGCATGGGAGGAACCTGTAAGAAATCTCCTGTGAACCGGGGAATGATCTGTGCCAACTGCTCAGCGGTGACAGCGGTAAAATCCTTATGATCCTGCGGATTGCTCTCCAGGTCATAGGTTGGAGTGGTGGCACCAAGTGTAAAATCACCGGTGTACTCTTTCTCCTGGGCCATATACTCATTGATCCGCTTGGTGAATTTTCCTGTGCATAAGATCAACAATCCTGTCGCTAGGGGATCCAGGGTTCCTGCATGCCCTACTTTCCTCGTCCTTACCTGGTTCCGGATCTTTTTGACCACGTCAAAAGAGGTCCAGTTCAAGGGCTTGTTAATGATCAGCATTCTTCCTTCGTCGAAGACATTTTCGGGTCTTTTTTCCATCCGCCAAAGATAGCACTTGTCCGCTACTCATCGCAGATGCGGCTCCGCAGAAGGTCCCGGGAAAGCCTAAGGACGGAATGAACCGACCGGCTTTGTTTCCATCAAATCGCCAGCCTGGCTTTTATCTCCAGGTATTTATTCACCGTGTCTACCGTCAGGCGTTCAGGCGCCGTTAAAATGGTGGTGATCCCGTGTTTCTGCAGCTCTTTGACGATCAATCGTTTCTCGAAAGCGAATTTCTCTGCAATCGTCTTACTATAAAGCCCTTCCAGGTCTTTCGCGTCGGTCTCCCGTATCTGTTGCAATTCGGTATTTTCAAAAAAGACCACCAGCAGCAAATGGTTCCTTGCCATGCTCCGGATATAGGGCAACTGGCGTTGCAATCCGGACAGGGACTCGAAATTAGTAAAAAGGACAAGCAGGCTTCGCTGGGTAATACGCGTACGGACGAGTGCGTATAACTTCTCGAAATCCGTCTCCATGAATTTCGTCTGCTGATTGTACAAGATTTCCAGGATGCTGCTCATCTGCATCGCCTTCCTGCCTGCCGGCAGGACATGGCCTATCTGGTCGGCAAAAGTGATCAGCCCGGCCTTGTCCTGTTTGATAAGCGCGACCCTGGACAAGATCAGCGTAGCATTGATCGCATAGTCCAGCAGGCTCAACCCATTAAATGGCATTTTCATCACACGACCTTTGTCGATGACACAATAGATCTGCTGGCTTCTTTCATCCGTATACTTGTTCACCATGAATTGGCCGCCTTTGCGTGCGGTGGCCTTCCAGTTGATGCTGCGGATATCATCTCCCCTGACATATTCCTTGATCTGCTCGAATTCAAGGCTATGACCCAGCTTACGTATTTTTTTGCTTCCGCTTTCGGCCAGATTATGCGAATAAGCGAGTAATTCATATTGCTTCATTTGGAACCAGGATGGCAATACTTTCACTGTTTTTTCTGCATCCAGGACCGATCTTCGCTCCAGGATCCCGAACGGGCTTTTTATGAATACATTGATGGCATGAAAAACATATTCCCCCCTTTCGGTAGGCCGGAGCTCATAGGTAAGCGACCGGTCCTCATTGCCGTTCAAACTGCAATGCAGTAAAAAATCCCTCCGTTGGAACTGATCAGGCAATTCATCTATAATTCGAAGCCAGACCCGGAAGGGATAACGGTTGGTCAGCTCCAGGCTGACCTTATTCTGATCCCCGTTACTGAAGCGCTCGGACAGGGTCCTTCGAACCGGCACGGGATCCTTCCTCGAAAACAAGACCGTATAATCCAAAGCCACCAAAATGCCCAGGAACAACAGGAACAACTGGGCAACAGGAAACAGGAAGGAAGCCCCATAGGACAACAGGAACAACAGGACGACCGCCACAAACAGCCCGTAGAACCGACGCGTAAAAAAAAGTGATTTATAAAATCGTTTCAACATGAGGCTTCCAGGTTAATAAGAA
>PLXD01000432.1 GCA_003151295.1 Chitinophagaceae bacterium
TGCTGTAAAAGCAGCTTTTGCACCAACTCGTTAATAGCAGCTTCGCCGATTACTGCGGTATAGACATGGCTTGTATTATGGATGTTTTTGCTTGCAAACATCTGGGTTGCCGACTCTTCATTCTCTTCCGGGCTTTCTGCTCCCATTTCTGCTTTTCTTATCAGATCCCCCTCTAAAGCCGGATCAGATCCGGAAGCGGGACCAGCAGCATTAGAACTCCCCGCTCCTCCGGGAGCCTGAACAGAACCCGCGACTGCCGGGACTACCCATTTCTCCCTCCCCCGTACCGGAACGGGTCGAGGTGGGGCCACTGCATTTCCAAAAAGATCCTTCTGTATGCCTTCGGGGTTAGCGGGGCCTGTTTGGGTCGGAGCAAATCCCTCTCCCAGGATCCTTTTCCCGATCGACTTGAATTCCAGCATCGTGAATACTTCTACAAGGGCGTCCTTATTCCATTCCTTCAACCGGAAATCCTCTTCATGGAAGGTAACAGGGACATCGGTGATAATGGTCGCCAGTTTCTTGCTCATGATAGCCAGGTCTTTTCCCGATTTTACCTTTTCTCCGAGTGCTCCTTTTATCTTTTCTCCATTTTCCAATACATTCTCCAGTGTTCCATATTCGGCCAGCAATTTGGCTGCAGTCTTCTCCCCCACACCTGGAATGCCGGGAATATTGTCTACCGCATCCCCCATCAGGCCCAGGATATCGATCACCTGGGAAACCTCCTTTATCCCCCATTTGGCGCAAACTTCTTCCGGGCCCAGGATCTCGATATTTCCTCCCTGGTAAGGAGGCTTATAGATTTTTATATGTTCCGTTACCAGCTGGCCGTAATCTTTATCGGGTGTAACCATATAGACCTCGTACCCTGCCTTTTCCGCCTGTATGCTCAGGGTGCCGATCACATCGTCAGCCTCGAAACCGTCCAATTCCATAATAGGAATATTGAATCCCCGGATGATCGCTTTGATATCGGGAATGGCGCCCACCAAATCTTCCGGGGCCTCCTGCCTATTGGCCTTATAGTCTGCAAAATCGGTATGCCTTTCCGTGGGGGCCTGGGTATCGAAACAGACGGCTATATGAGTGGGATGCTGATTGTTGATCAGGTCGATAAGGGCATTCGTGAACCCGAATTGGGCATTGGTATTGCGGCCTTTGGAAGTGATGCGGGGGCTACGTATCAGCGCATAATAAGCGCGGAAGATCAACGCCATCGCATCGAGAAGAAATAACTTTTTGCTCATCCCGCGAAGGTAGTCAATTCTGTAATCTATTGCTCCTGCCCATTGCTTCGCAATTGCTAGCGGCGGGACCTGGTTTGCTGGAAAAAGGTCCGCGTCAGATACTGGACTTTTTTCCTCCGGCTCATGAACGCCGTCCGTAAAAATAAATCGAGTTGTGCGGCAAGGGTTAGCAGGGAAAATGTAAAAGGGTTATGGGATTTACGGTAGGGCCTGTTCATAGAGTATTTATATATGGAATTGGATGATGAAACCGGATAATAATGATAATCGGATCATTAACGTGCGAACTTGCTTATTCTGATAGCCAAAGTCAATTTTCGGGGAATGTATTTATAAAATAGTTCTTTCCACTTAGCAAAAGGGGCTTTCCGATTTATCCTTTTAGTTCCGCCAGCTTTTTTTGAAGGCTGAACATTTCATCGCGGAGGCGGGCGGCTTCCATAAAGTCCAGGTCGCGGGCCGCTTTTTCCATTTCTTTTTTGATCCTGGAAATCCCTTTTTCCAATTGGGGGATGGTTTGGTATACCTCCTGATCTTCCGCGGCAATGTTCACCAGGTCTTCATCAGGAGCGACGGCATAGGGGTTGTTCGGATCAAAGCCTTTTATTTGGAGCACGGCTGTCTGTGCGAACACCTGTTCTTTTGATTTCATAATAGTCCGGGGGATAATGCCATGCTCAAGATTATAGGCGATCTGCTTTTCCCGGCGACGTCCCGTCTCATCAATGGTGCGTTGCATGCTCTCGGTGATTGTGTCTGCATAAAAGATCACCAGCCCATCCACATTCCTTGCCGCACGTCCAGCCGTCTGGGTGAGGGATTTCTCATTGCGCAGGAATCCTTCCTTATCTGCGTCCAGGATAGCGACCAGGGAGACTTCCGGAAGATCCAGGCCTTCCCGCAACAGGTTCACCCCGACCAGCACATCGATAGATCCCAACCTTAGTTGGCGTAGGATCTCCACTCTTTCCAGGGTATCGACCTCGCTATGAATGTACTTGGATTTAATATTGATCCGGTGGAGATATTTGTCCATTTCCTCCGCCATGCGTTTTGTAAGCGTGGTTATCAGGACACGATCGCCTTTTTTAATCCGCTCATCGATTGCTTCGAGCAGGTCATCGATCTGGTTGACGCTGGGCCGGATCTCGATAGGAGGGTCGAGCAGGCCTGTTGGCCGGACGACCTGTTCCACCACGACGCCGCCAGTTCGTTCCAGCTCGTAATCGCCGGGGGTTGCCGATACGAATATCGTCTGGTTGATCATGGAGTCGAATTCATGGAAATTAAGGGGCCGGTTGTCCAGGGCGCTTGGAAGCCGGAATCCGTAATCCACCAGGGTCAGTTTGCGGCTGCGGTCGCCGCCATACATACCGCTGATCTGGGGTACGGTCTGGTGGCTTTCGTCAAGCACGCAAAGAAAATCTTTGGGGAAATAATCGAGCAGGCAAAAGGGTCTTGTACCGGGACTTCTGCGGTCGAAGAAACGGGAATAGTTTTCCACTCCGTTGCAATACCCTAATTCCCGGATCATTTCCACGTCATAGTTCACCCGCTCGCTCAGGCGCTGCGCTTCAATGTATTTGCCGGTGTTCTTAAAATAGGCTACCTGGGCCGATAGCTCATCCTGTATTTCATAGAGCACCTGTTGAAGTATGTCTTTTGGAGCCAGGTAGAGGTTCGCCGGGAAGATGGCGGCATTATCCATCTGCCCGATACGCTTGCCCGTGTGGAGTTCGAAGCT
>PLXD01000392.1 GCA_003151295.1 Chitinophagaceae bacterium
GACCGGGCAAAAGACAATCGTATCCCATCCCGGATCGAAGCATGGCTCAGGTAATCATACAGGATAGTATCCCCCCTTTGCGGCACTGCGCTGAGTAGACCCATGTTGGCATCAAAACCCGAATTGAAGAGCAGGCCCGCCGGCGCGTCATGGAAGAAGGCGATCATTTTCTCCGTCTCTTCGATCAGCGGATAATTCCCTGCCAGCAAACGGGAGCCCGTGCTGCCATGGCGTGGAGGCCCATTCCCTTCCATCGCGATTGATCTTTCCGGGTAGCTTTCTATCAGGCCTTCCTTCACGATCCCCAGGTAGTCATTGGAGCAAAAATCCGTTTTCCCGGAAGGCAGCCGCAATTGCCGGTAGGCGTTCTGATCCCGGCGTTCCTGCAATTTTTTACGGAGAAAATCCTCATTCACTGGTTATAATTTCTTCAAATATCATTCAATTTACGCAGATCGGTGCAGGAGCTGGGCTATCTTCGCGGTATGGAACCCATACAGGAACAAAAGAATATACTGGGCCTGCATCTGCCGACGGATCCGCGCTGGGCGGACCTGGCCGGCATTTCCCTGGAAGATATACTGACCGATCATGCCTGGTGTGAACAGAAAGCCGCGACAAGCTGCATATCCCTGATCCATCGTTATGCAGAGAAAGAAAAACTGGTAAGCGAGCTCTCCCCCCTCGTCACCGAGGAATGGGGGCACTTCAGGCTGGTACTGGCTGAGCTGACTAAGCGGGGCCTGAAATTAGGCAGGCAGCGGAAAGATATATACGTCAATAAACTGATGGAGTTCGAAAAAAAGGGCGCTTCAGAGGAAGAACGGTTCCTGGACAGACTGCTCATCTTCGCCCTGATAGAAGCCCGGAGCTGCGAGCGCTTTAAAAGGCTTAGCGAAGGGCTCGACGATGAATATCTACGGAATTTCTATCGCCGCTTCATGGAAAGCGAAGCCGGTCATTATCACTTGTTCATTGCGCTTGCGGATACCTATGTTGCAAAAGATAAGGTCCGTGCCCGATGGAAGGAATGGCTGCAATATGAAGCCGGCGTCATACAGGAGATGGAAGTACGGGGTGACCGGATACATTGAGGGCCTCTCTGTGGGGAAATCGCAGGAACGCTGCAGCCAGATCCTTATAGTTTTGTTAAGGCGATCCTTCTGGTAAGGCAAATCCTTTCATCAGGGATGAAAACGGCTTATCGCGGTCGCCAGTTTCTCATTATACAAGTCGATAAAACGGGGGATCGTCTTTCTCCTGTATTGCATGATCCAGCGCGGATGCGGAAGGGGTATGATCTCCTTAAAGAATCGATGTTCCGCGTTGAGACGCATGAATTGCTTATAATTGGCACCCTCCCCGAGGCAGAAGCAGGCGTCGAAGGAAGGGATCGTCTCCAATTGCCGGCGGATAGACCAGAGTATAAAAGGCTCGCAGGCTTTCAGCAGTTCCCGGTCATCGTAATAATTCAGGTTCTTCCCGTTCTTCACGAATCCCAGCGGAACGATGGCCGTAATGAAGAAATCGCGGTAAAAGGATTGCACGCCCCCGTAGGCATCGATCATCTCATAGATAAATTGGGAAGAGAGTTCCGCCGTCTTTTTCCAATCATTGGGGATGCCGCATGGATCCTCCAATCGGATGGGATCGGTAAAGGGTATACCCGTTATGCCGCCGCCGAAACGGCCAGGGTTGATCCCGAAAATGAAGATGCGTGGCCGGGCATCGGAATAAAATTTCTGATAGAAGGCTTCCGCCGTCTCCCAGGCCACCTGATCCATATAGGGGTTCATGACCGATATNNTGCAGGTTCATCGCATTTTTTTTGAAGCGATCCGAAGTTATAGATTATAGGAATACTCAGGCGGAAAAATATGCCAGCTCTTCCCGGAAATCGAGGAAGGGATAACGGCTTGCGAGATCCTCCGTCTTCTGACGATGGTCCTGTAAAAAATGCTTATGCGCCAGGGTGGTCGGTTGAAAAGCTTTGTGTTTGCGGGCTGTAACAATCTTTTTTACTTCTTCCGCAATCGCCCGGGTCTCGTTGTTCACAAAATGGCGGACAAACTTGTCCAGCACGAAGCTGGTGGCCTGGTAATTGGGATGGACCATATCGAGGTCATAGAAACGATAATCCCGGAGCACATCGATGACGAGCTCATAGGCTGGAAAATAGAAAATCCTGTCGAACTTATTCACCAGGTGATGGACCGATTCCAGGAGCCTCGCCTTACTGCGGTTATTTTCGATAACCCCATCACGGATATGCCTGACCGGGCTCACGGTAAGGACCACTCGAATATCCGGATTTAATTGAAACAACTGGTGCAGGCAATTGTCCAGGGACGCATTGATCTCATCGATCGTCATCAGGTGTTTACGGAACCATTGCGCCGGAGCACGATGACAGTTGGCAACGGAAGCCCCTCCTCCCTTGTGGGGGAAGGAAGCCTGGTCAGATAGTCTATAAGAGAAAGAAGTTCCTAATGTTATGATGAGCCATTTAGC
>PLXD01000239.1 GCA_003151295.1 Chitinophagaceae bacterium
GCTCAGGCAGGGGAAAGGCGCAATCGTCAATTGTGCCTCCGTTGCAGGACTTATCGGTTTCCCCGGGCTTCCGGCTTATGTAGCCAGCAAGCATGCCGTAGTAGGGATCACCCGGACGGCCGCCCTGGAAAACGCGAAGCTGGGTATACGCATTAATGCTGTTTGCCCGGGGGTGATCCGGACGGCTATGGTAGACCGGCTTACCGGTAAGGATAAAGTAGTCGAAAANNCAGCCAATGGGCAGAATGGGCGAACCGGCAGAAGTGGCTGAAGCGGTTGTGTGGCTTTGTTCCGATGCAGCGTCATTCGTGACAGGGCACGCTATGCCCGTGGACGGCGGATGGACTGCTGCCTGATCGTGAATGATTTCTTCTCATGATCTTTTAATATCGTAAACTTTATAATTATGAGACGGTTCTTTCTCATGCTCTTGTTGCTTGCAATTGCCTATAATGGTTTCTCCATGGTCATTGCATCCGGGAGCACTGTGGTGATCGACCAACCGGTGTATGAGGATCTTTATCTTGCAGGGGGAACTATTACCATCAATGCTCCCATACACGGTGACCTTGTAGTGGCAGGAGGTACGATCTATGTCAACGATAGTGTGACCCGTGATATACTCCTGGCCGGGGGGAATGCAACGATCAACGGATATGTGGGGGGTAAGATCCGTTGTGTTGGCGGCACACTAAGAATCGAAAAGGATGTACAGGGTGATCTGGTGATAGCGGGGGGCAAGATATACCTTGAAAGGGGTAACACCATTTTTGGAAGCCTGCTGGCTACCGGCGGGGATCTTACTCTGAACGGCACTGTAATGGGCGATATCCAGGCTGCGGTCGGGCAATTCAGGTTGTATGGCAAGGCAGGTAGAGACCTTGATTGCCGGAGCGCCAATATAGAAATAGAGGGTACGGTAACGGGCAGATCTCTCCTCGCCGCCTCCGAGAGCCTGGATATCGGTAGCAATGCCGCCTTCAACGGGGAAGTCCGTTACTGGACACCTGACAAGATAGTCGATTTTGGGAAATCCCTGAAGAACGGGAAAGCCATTCCGGATGAAAGCCTCGCCATAAAAGAGAAACATTGGTATTTTTTTGGCGCGACAACCATACTGTGGGTGCTCTGGTATCTTGGAATGGGATTGGTGGCGATTTTATTGCTGCAATACCTGTTTGCTCCCATATTCAGGAAGGCGGGGGACACGGTTTTTTACAATACGTTTAAATCATTGGGATCAGGTTTCCTGTTCCTGTGCGGAGTGCCTGTGCTGATCGTACTCTCATTCATTACCCTCGTAGGAGTGCCCCTGGGCCTGGTCCTGCTGTTCGGCTATATTATGGCACTCCTATTATGCAGCAGTATTGTGTCCGTAGTGGCTGCAAACTGGCTCAATAACCGCGGTGAGGTCAACCCGAAATTCCGGAGCCTGATATGGAAGGCCGTTGGGATATTTATTCTTCTCAGGCTTATCCTGTTCACTCCATTCCTGGGCTGGTTCCTGTTCCTTTTGCTGGTCTGCATTGCATTTGGGGCGATCTTACTGAATATTAAATGGAGACGGCAAAGTCCGGCGGGTAAAAATAGTTAGTAGCTATCTATGAATCAATTAAATCCCTTTATATGAAACCTCTATGCATTTGTTTTTCAATTTATTCTTCTATCATGCTGCTTTCCTGTGTCAGCAGTAAGAAATTCAGTGCCATGCAGCAACAGGCACAGGCGAGGTACGACTCCCTGTATGCAAAGTCTCAGAACGATCTCAAGGCCTGCAAGGACGAGAATGCAGATCTCAATGTGCAAAAGCAAGCACTGCAAGGACAGGTCGATAACCTGGGCAAGCAGTTGCCCCTCATAAAAGAAAATAACACGCAATTGTTAAAGCAACTGCAGAACTTGTCCGTGATCAGCAGTTCCCAGGCGGAGAGCATAAAAAAATCACTCGAAAATATCGGTACCAAAGATATTTATATCCAGGACCTGCAATCGGCCCTGGCGCACCGGGACTCGTTGAATCTGGCCCTGGTAATGAATTTGAAAGGTGTGATCGGCGACCTGAATGACCAGGACATCAATATTAAAATTGAAAAGGGGGTTATCTACATCGATGTTTCCGACAAGCTATTATTCAACAGCGGCAGTTATATTGTAAGGGATAAGGCGAAAGAGGTGCTGGGCAAGGTGGCATTGGTGTTGAAAAATCAGCCTGATATCGAATTTATGGTAGAGGGGCATACCGACAATGTACCCTATTTTCAGGGTGTATTGCTGGATAATTGGGATTTGAGTGTCAAACGAGCTACTTCCGTCGTGAGGATACTTCAGAATCAATATAATATACCCCCTGATCGTATAACAGCCGCCGGTCGCAGCGAATATATCACCGTTGCCTCTAACGATACGCCGGAAGGGCGGGCAGCCAACCGACGTACCCGTATCGTTATCCTCCCGCAACTGGACCAGTTCTTTAAATTGCTGGAGCGAAGAAAATAATGATTTTTCATAGTTCAATTCTTAGTTTAAAACTTAATTGAGGGTAACCTTAGGGGTTGAGGTATAAATATGGTAATCATTGTACCTTCATTTAGCTTGCTGTCCAATGTGATTCGACCGCCAATCAAATTCAGATACCGGCGTACAATATACAATCCGAGACCGGTACCCTCAATCCCTGCGACGTTATTCGCGCGAAAGAATCGCTCAAACAGGTGTTCCTGCTCTTCTTCCGAAATGCCAATTCCTTTATCAAGAACAGCTATCTGCAGATCGCCGGATTCGTCGCTGCAATGAATAGTTATGACAGACTTTTCGGGGGAATATTTAATAGCATTGGATACCAGGTTCGCCAGGATATTTCGAAGAAGCTTTCTATCTACCGTAAAAAGATCATTTTTAAGTGAATGAGAGAGCTCTATTTGTTGATTTTTGCCGGAGGCCTGGTTCAATTCCAGCAATAACTCATCGATATTTGCGAGGAGCGTTTTTTTGTCTAATGACTCCGGGTTGGCCACCGCAACCCCTTCTTCCAGCTTGCCCAGCGACAAAAAATCTTCGAGTATATAGTTCAGATTTTTAACCGCCTTTTGGATTTTTGAGATATGCCGCTCGCGATTATGTATTTCTTCCGTTCCAGAGTATCGTTTAACCAGACTGATGGAAGAAAGAATAATGCTCAACGGTATCCGGAATTCATGTGAGGCCATTGATACAAAACGGGATTTTATTTCTCCCAGTTTTTTTTCCTTTTCATAAGCTATATTCAGTTCTGCGTCTGATTTTTCCAATGCCAGGAATGCCTCCTGTAGCATACATGAACGATCATTCACTATTTTTTCCAATTCTTCATTTTGCCGGAGCAGCAACTGTTCCCCCCTTTTTCTGAGCGTGATATCCACGACAAATGTGATGACATAATTTTTCCCTTCGAGTTCATAATGGCTCAGGCTGATTTCAGCGGGAAATTCGCTGCCGTCTTTGCGAAGGGCATGAAGATCTCGTCCCGCGCCCATCATCCTGGTTTGGGGGTGGTGATAAAAGTGCTGCCGGTGTCCTTCGTGCTTTCCCCGGAATTTGTGGGGAATTAGTAATTCTACCGACTTCCCGACCAACTCATCCCTCGTATACCCAAACTGGTTTTCGGCAAACTGGTTCATGAGCATGATTTCACCCGCCTGGTTGGTTAGCACAATACCTATAATGGCATTATTGAATAGCGCCTCGAATTGCCGGGCATCTATTGTCCGCCTTACTATGCCTTCGTTTTCGTGAGCAATATCTGACATAACTATTCATTTTAGACGAAGCAAATAAACTATGTAGATATTTGGTCATGCCATTTACAATAGTCCGTGAATAATTCAGGACGAGATTCTTTTCTCCGGGAAAGGAATTTAACAGAGCCGATTTATATTTAATAAAGATAGAACGGGGGTACTTTTGTAATTGATTCCTATTTAATTGAGCCAATTTAAATATACCAAGATTATGAGAATAAATTAACATTAATTCCTTCCAATACAGGATAAATGGTCAAGAAAGGCAAATTATGTTGGATTTTAGAAGGTTTATTCCTCCAAACGAGTTCCGTCTTTGCATAATTGCCACATCTTGTCTGCAGGGTTCATAGAGGGACCTTTCGGAATAGCCCAGCTTTTTAATACCCCATTCATTTCCAGTCGGAAATTATAATGCAGATGCGAAGCTTTATGCTAGTGTAGCGACTATTTAGTTTTGCAACATG
>PLXD01000646.1 GCA_003151295.1 Chitinophagaceae bacterium
ACAGCTACGGGGATAGCGCCGGATTCCAACCGGACTTCCCTTTTAATCCCCATTCATCGGGGAACCAAAATCCAGGTAAAATTAACTCTTCTTAAAACAAATGCCGGCTTTTTTTGTTTTACAGGATAGTAGTATAATTTGCGCCACAATTACGCCCTACCACACTTATATGAAATTTGTAATACCTTATCTTATTATTGCAAGTTCCCAATCTCAAGCCACCTGTCGTAAATGCCGGCCCTTCCCAGACCATTACCTTACCCGTCGATAGTGTATCCGTTACTGGTACCGTTACTGACGCTGATAGTAAGGTGACCGCTTATTTATGGAGTGAAGTTTCAGGGCCTAATGTACCGGTGATCGCCGAGGAAGGTTCTATTTCTACGAAGATAAAGGTCCTGATACCACAAACGAATGTGATTACAACGCTCGACCTGGTGAATATGGATGTGACGCATCTTGTCAATACGATGGCAGCATCAGGTAATTATGGGTTTATGATCCGTCTTCAAAATGAAGTGATCTACAATTGCAGGATATTCTGTTCCAGTAAGTACTCCGATGCGACCAAACACCCTAAACTGGTCCTGGTCTATTAAGATTATCAGAATAATCGTAATGACAAGCCTGCATAATAATTGACTCCCGGGGCAGCATTGTAATAGCGCCCGGCGGCGGCATTGATATCGTTGCCGAGGCTATACCGGGTATTGAACCCGTTATCTACACCGGCGAAGAGATCGATCCTGCATTTTTTTCCCAACGCGTTTCGGTACCCCATCCGGCCGCCCAATAGGTTATAGGATCCGGCATAGGCCGAATTGGCATCATTCAATGCGATCCGGTCCGCATAGGTATAGGTGATATTAAAGTATAGCCCCATTTCCAAGGACAGATCCAGTCCCATTACCACGGTCTGCGGCGGGATGCTGGGAAGGCGATGACCGGAGAAGTTGGAAGTATCCTGGATGAAGTTGGTGTAATGGAAATCGTGCCAGGTATGGCTGATCCAAACCTTCGCGCTACGTAACAATCCCCCGGGATGGTCGGCCAGCAGGTAGGAAACAAAAGTCTCCAGACCATGCTGATTGGTCCCGCCCGCATTGACGGAATAACTGACCCCGTTGGTATCTATTCTTTGTACGATGGCATTTCTGATATGGAAGAGGAAGCCGTTGACATCGTAAAAAAGTTTACCATGAAAAAAGCTGCCCCGGGAGCCTATCTCATAATCGATGCCATCTTCCGGTTGCAGGGGCGGTCCGATCATGCCGTTCGATTTCTCCACTTCCGCTACGGTGGGGGTGGAAAAGCCGCGTGAAGCGGTGGCATACAAAGAAACTCCCGGCAGGATCGTCTTTAAAAGGGCTATGCGCGGCGCGATCTTGTTCTCGAAATTGACATCGTGTGTGACGGGAGGCCTCACGGATATGCGGGTGATCCCATAGGAAGATTTATTGAAGCTGGCCCCCGCCGTCAGGATCCATCCTCCACGGAATTTCAGATCGGCCTGGGCAAATACCATGTATGTCCAGATGTTGATCCGGTCATCCGTTTGCAAAGTGTCCTGGGTGCCCAATTTGTTGGCATAGTCCCGGGTCTCGAAAAAACCTTTTTGTCCCTCGGCGCCGAAGTTCACCTGCAGGCTATCCCCGTTCAGTTGCTTCTTGTGCTGGAATACCGTCCGCCCCCCGAAATGAGGCTCCTGTCTTATTTCATAGACACGGACGCCCGGGTTGACAAAGTCGGTGTACGCTCCGTATACGGCCGTTGTATTTTGCCAGTGTTCATTGAAATGATACTCATTGCTGAATCCTGCCGTGAAATTCTTCTGGTAGATGGCGGCCCTAGCCGCTACGGCGCCGGGTTGCGTTCCCACCGGGGGCCGGGCCATCCGGGGATCTTTATTATATTCTGCCAGGGTAAGGGCGCCCGGCGTCTGGTAATAGAGATCGCTGTATAAAATATAGGCATGGATCGTCTGCTTTTCCGTGGCTTTTAGCAAGGTTTCCCAACTGCCGAGATCCCGGCGCATCCGGGTTTGCTGCCGGTAGCCATCGCTGCTTTGGTGCGAGTAGCTAAAGCTGTTGCGGTGGTCGCTATCTCCCGCCCTCAGGTTCACATTGATACTGTTGAGGTTATAGCTCCCCCCCACGTAGTCCGCGCTGACGCCCTTTTGCCAGGTGGAAGGCATGCTATTGATCAGTACCGCTCCACCGATACCGGCGCCATAAAGGCTCCCCGCCGCGCCCTTGATGACTTCCAGGGACTGAAAATTATAATAACCCAGTTCGTTCAGGTAGGTATTGCCTCCGGGATCGGTGAGAGGGATCTCGTTCCAATAGATCTTGATATCCCTTACTCCGAAGGGAGAACGAAGGGAGCTGCCGCGTATATTTAACCGATAACTGCCCGGCGATCTTTCTTCCATGCGTACCCCCGGCACTGTGTTAAGGGCAGGGAGAATATTGGTGTTGGCGAAGCGTTGCAGTTGCTGCTGTCCCACCACGGCCACAGGTGCGCCCACTTCGGAAAGCTTTCGGTTCTGTTCATAAGCCTTCACGATGACTTCCTGCAAAGGCTTTGACCCCAATGAATCTGCGATAGGAGCATGGGCGTGGCCATCAGCCTGGGCGAAGAGCGAACTCGGAAAGTACAGGATAACGATCCCGCAGAAAATTTTTTTAATCATATCGGATTTTGGGGACACAAAGGAAAATGCATGGATTTACGATGCAAACTACAAACTGAGGAGCGAACAGGCAAACCGGTCATCCATTGTCTAAAAAAAGTACAGGGATCGTTAGCAAGCAGTTGCAGTATACGTATTTCCAACGGGTCGCCTGACAAAAAATACTTATAGGGTGTTTTCACGACTATTTCACGTGTTTTTACTTCTTGCCGATGCGTACGGATTGAGTATTTTAGCCGAAATATTTTAAAATATTATAATAGACCCGCCGTTTATTACAGGACTACCGCAAGGGAGGACAGGCGAAAAGGGTGATAACGGAGGCGAAAGGGGTGATAAGCGTCTTTAAATTTGTCAAATGAATATCAAAATTCGATGGTTACCAGCGGTTGCGATTTGTATGTCGTGTATCGCGGGCAGGGCGCAGGATAAGTGGGATCTCAGGAGATGCATGGAATATGCAGTCAGCAACAATATTTCCGTCAAGCAATCGGACGTGCAGGCCAGGATCTATGCCCTGACCTTACGACTGAATAAGCTCTCACAATACCCGACACTGGGCCTTAACGGCGGTCTTGCCCTGAGCTCGGGCCGCAGCCAGGACCCTTCTAACTACAGCCTGATCACGACCACCTATACCTCTAACAGCTACAACCTTTCCTCGGCGGTCACGCTCTTTAACTGGTTCAGCAAGCGGAATTTTATAGAAGGCAGCCGATATGACTGGCTGGCTGCCTCGGCGGGTACCGATAAGATAAAAAATGATATTTCCCTGAATGTCGCCAATGCTTATCTGCAGGTCCTGCTGGCCATCCAGCAGACAAATGCTGCGGCATTGCAGTTGCACCTGTCCCGGTCCCAATTGGATAATACGAAGAAACAGGTTGCTGCCGGCGCTTTGCCCGAGCTGAACGCTGCGGAACTGGAATCACAGTTGGCTCAGGATAGCTCCAGCTTTATTACGACCCGGGCTTCTATCGACCTGGCGGTCCTGACCCTGAAAGCCTATATGGGCCTCGATGCGGCAGCCCCTTTCGAAGTAGATACGCCGCCCGTCGAAACGATTCCCATCGAAAAGCTGGCCGATCTCCAGCCGGAAGCGATCTATTCCCTGGCCCTGGTCAACCAGCCCCTCCAGAAAGTCGATCAGCTCCAGCTCCGGTCGGCTCAAAAATATGTGGCGGCTAACAAAGGCGCCAGGAATCCAACCCTCTCCTTATCGGGAAACCTGGGAACCAATTATGTAAGCCTGGGGCGGCAGGTCAATCCGGCTTCCGTCTATCTTAAGAACGATACGATCGGCCAGGTGACCGTGGGGCTAACTCCCTATCCGGTGGTGACCGAGGGGGTAGGATATTCCCTGAGAAAGATCCCTTATTTTTCCCAGCTCAATCAGAATTTCGGCCAGGAAATTGGCCTTAATCTAAACATTCCGATCTTTAACAGCGGAACCTTGCGCATCAGTTACGAGAAGTCGAAACTGAATCTAAGGAATACGGAGCTGCAACGGGACCAGGATAACCTGACCCTTAAACAGAATATCTACCAGGCCTATTCTGCTGCA
>PLXD01000648.1 GCA_003151295.1 Chitinophagaceae bacterium
TTCACCCTGTAAATATCGACAATAAAGCCGGAGAACCAGGTACCGATCAGCATACCCACGCCATAAGTGGCAAAAGTAAATAAGCCCTGGGCGGCATTTTTTATCTTCTCACCCGCTTTCTTTTCCGTATACATGTAACCCGTCACAAAGAAGAAATCGTAACATACGCCATGCAGGATGATGCCGGCATATAACATCCAGCTATTTGCTTCGAGGTTGCCGTAAGCGAAACAAATATAGCGAAGTATCCAGGCCATCATGCCTAGCAGCAGCATTTTTTTTACCCCGATGGAATTAAAAAGAAAGGGGATGGCCAGGATGAAAATGGCTTCTGAAAACTGCCCGAATATCATCTTCCCGGCCGCATTCTTCATACCCAGCTCATTCAGGAAAGAGTTGGCAAAACTATAATAAAAGGATAGCGGTATGCACACCAATATGGCGGCAATGAAAAATAGGATATAGGGTCTGTCTTTGAAGAGCACGAAAGCTTCTCTGCCCAATGCTTTTGACGCGGAGGTGTCGGCGGAAATTCCTTTGGGTGGAGTATCCGGTAAGGCGAAACTTAAGATCCCCAGTATTGCCGAGGCCGCGGCTGCCATATGAAAGGAGGAAGAAGTCTTTTCTATTCCCAGGTAACCGATCAGCAACCCAGCCACGATCCATCCGATGGTTCCGAAGACTCTGATCCAGGGAAATTGTTTGCCGGGATCGCTCATTTGATGAAAAGCGATACTGTTCGAAAGAGCGATCGTCGGCATGTATAAAAGAGAATAGACCAGTATGATCCAATAGAAAGCCGTATTCCCGGTAATGCCTGTCGCCCAAAAAAGCAGGGCGGCTCCAACCAGGTGCAATACACCCATGATCCGTTGGGCCGCAAAATACCGGTCGGCGATCATGCCTATAAAGAAAGGGGAAAATATGGTAGCAATGGCCAGTGCACTGTATGCAGCCCCTATCTGCAACCCGGAAGAGTGAAGATTGACACCCATATAGGTCGACATGGTCACGTACCAGGAACCCCAGACAAAATATTCGAGGAACATCATGATTGCCAGTCGTATGCTGCTGCTTGGGTTCATCCTTTATTTTTTATACAGTTGAAAATATTTTGACCGGCAATCGGGGAATAACACTCAATTTAAGAGATCAAAGTGTACCAAAGAAAAAATGTTCGGGATAAATATTTTTTAAAGCGCTTATCTTGCATCCGTTTATGAGAACATTCGATGATACGTACAGGCATAAGGGGAGGCGACGGCAACTGGTGGATGCCATTAAACAGAAGGGGATCACCGATGAAAGGGTATTGGAAGCCATTTTGAATATACCCCGTCATTTTTTCATGGACCCGTCATTCGATACGAAAGCCTACGAGGACAGGGCTTTCCCCATCGGCGAGGGCCAGACCATTTCCCAACCTTATACCGTGGCCTATCAGACCCAATTGCTGGAAATCAAACCCTTCGAAAAGGTCCTGGAGATCGGAACGGGCAGCGCCTACCAGGCCAGTGTGCTGGCAGAAATGGGCGCCCATGTATATACGATCGAACGGCAGAAAAAACTATTCGAATCCAATAAATCCTTCCCCTACCTTAAAAAGTACCTGAGCCTGAAATTTTTCTATGGTGACGGCTATGAAGGACTTCCTACCTATGCTCCCTTCGACAAGGTGATCGTTACCGCAGCCGCTCCGTTCATTCCGCCCAAGCTGANNTTGATCGCGCAATTGAAGACGGGTGGGAAAATGGTGATTCCTGTAGGCGGCGGCAATGTCCAAAGGATGCTGAGGCTCACTAAACAAGCCGATGGCACTACCCTTGAGGAGGCTTTTGACAATTTCTCTTTTGTTCCGATGATTGGCGGGAAGAATTTGTAATTAGAGGAATCCAACTACTTGCTCAAACACTTTGTCATCACGATAGATCTTCCTATGTCCCAGCCCTTTTGTGATGACGAACTGCAGATTGGGATGATGGTCTTCCTCTACTTTCAGGGCGTCTTCGATCGGGGTGATCGTGTCCTCGCTATCGTGTACCCAAAGAACGGAAGCTTTAATATGGTCCATGGCTCTCCGGATCGAATAATGGTCGGACGGAAATCCGCCGGTCTCCCGGATCAGTTCCTCGAATTCGATATGAATATCCTGGTTGAGCCGGAGGAACCGGAAGAAGAACCCAACAGCAGTCTTCATCTCGGTAGCGGGAGCTATCAGTGCGACCCTGGTCTGTGCGTCATGCGGAATGGATTCCAGGAAAAGAGAGAGGGCTAACCCCCCGAAGGAATGTGCCATAAAGGACTGGATCGGGCCGAATTGTTCATAGATGATGCCGATGCTCCTGGTGTAGAGCGGCAGACTGATTTGTTTCCCACCCGATTGACCATGAGCCGGTGCATCGAAGGCCAGTACTTCACACCCCTTTTCCAGGAATGCCCCGATATATCGCTCAAAATTTGCCGACCCCGATTCAAAGCCATGCAGGATCAGCACTCGTTTCCGCGACTGGTTATCCGTTCCCTCAGGCAGCCAGCGATGCCCCCTTATCGTATGGCCGTTCTGCCTGAAAGAGAGCGGCTGCCCTTTTTCAAAAATGGGAGGTTCTTTCTTTTTTATCCGGTGCATAGGCGTGCAAAACAGGTCGAATGCTTTTCGGGCCGCTTTCTTTTTAGAGACGAGCGCAAGGATATTCAGACTGGCACGTATATAGCCGATTGTAACTTTCTTTGTCAACTTCAGGCTCATCAATAAGTTTGTATATTGCTTTTTAATAAACGACAAATATAGTCATGTTAAAATTTAACGGATGCAACTGGTAATTATCGGATCTGGAAATGTGGCGACCATCCTGGGCAGGAGGATCCGCCTTGCAGGACATACCGTATTGCAGGTTTTCAGCCATCACGAAGAGCATGCTGCCCGGTTAGCGAATGAATTGGGTAGCGGTTATACCGATGAATGGGAGGGGATCGACCGGCAGGCAGATCTTTACCTGGTAGCTTTATCGGATAGCGCGCTGGTTACCTTTACGGAAAAAGCACCCCCACTGGAGCAAAAATTGGTAGCGCATACTGCCGGCTCGNNTCCTTTACAAAGCTTACGCAAAGAAATGGATTCAAACCCGGAAATTCCCTTACTGGTCGATGCGGCAACTGCCGAAGATACCGACTTGCTCCTCGGTTTTGCGGGAACGATTTCCAGCCAGGTGCAAACAGCAAATGACGAAACCAGGCTGAAGCTGCATTTGGGTGCGGTTCTGGTAAATAATTTTAGCAATCATCTTTTCAG
>PLXD01000019.1 GCA_003151295.1 Chitinophagaceae bacterium
TTTGGATGCCGCGAGATAGCAAAAGCCGCCCTCCACCGTCGTGATCCTGTTCAGTTTGTAGTCTGCGACCAGGTCCAGCTCACTGCCCAGGTATTTATTGACGGGGGCTCCTTTCACATCTTTCTGTTCCGCAGCCAGCCCGAAATAATGATAGTCCAGCCCTATATTGAACCGTTCGTTGGTCGAGATGTATTTCGATTTCAGGAAAGGATTATTCAACCCTCCCGTAGCCGACCCGGAGGCGGCATAGAAATAATCCATGGAGCCCCAGAATTTATGAGGAGTTCCGTATAAAGGATCGAAGCGGTGGTTGGTCGTCGAAGCTGAAAATGCGTCATTGCCCGATAAATGGTCCCAACCGGCCGTCCAGGAGAAGTTCCTTTTGGCCCAGGTCAGCGACAAAGTCGACATATAGGCGCCGAGGGTAAGGCCGTCCTTGTCCTTACCCGCCTGGTAATAGAAGCCGGCCGTCAGCATCCAGTCCTTCCGGCTGTCCAACTGGCTGGTCAGTAAAAATCCACTGGTTACCCGGGCATTGACCCTGCTCTGGTTAAACTGCCTTCCATAGACATACCCGGTATCTGTACCCGCTATGCTTTTTGCCGAGTCGGTTATGTATTTCCCGAATTCATCGGCGAATACCAGCCCGGTTATTTTTGTCTGGTTCCATTTTTTTTCGACGTGAAGAAATTGCATGGACTTATAATTCTGGTTCATTCCATCGGTGGAAGGTGCAGCCGACACAAAGGGGGCTCCTGTCTTGGTACTGATGCCGGCAGCATTGGTCAACGGCAGCATTCCGGCGGGGGTGGGCACCAGGTCGCCTTTATTGTCTTTCACATAGGCGGGGATGTTAGCCGGCGTGTAATAGGTGCCATTATAATTGATAGCGTCGGTATTCTGGTTAAAAGCGAGCCCCAGGTCGGCCTGCCATCCTTTCTGAAGCAGCTTGAAAACGATGGCATCATGGCGGCGGCCTTGCTGGAGCCAATCCAGGTTGCCTAACAGGCGCTCGTCATCACGGACCAGTTCCTGCCGGCCGATCTTAACGCTAAAATATTCCACGGCAGACTTTGGAAAGGAGCTGTCTTTCGCATTGGCCAGGATGATATCCGCCCAGGCTTCGTGGAAGCCCAACCGGCTTCCGTCGGCGTTGCTGATCGTGGAGGCATNNATCCGCGCCCCATACCCGAACATCCTGAATGGAAGCATGAAATATGACCCTGGTGGATTTAAAGTTAAAGTTAAGGCGGGAGCGCTGGGAAGTTAAAAAAGCGGGTTTGTCGCCGACGGGCTCCAGGGTGCCATAGCCATTACGGAGTTCCGTCCGGGTCCTGATCTGCCCGGTGAGTGAGAATTGGGCCTTCCCGTAAAAGGGAGCCCCGATCATAAAAACGAGTGCCAGTCCGGCACTAAAAACAATTTTTTTCCTCATACATTTGTTTTGGTTTAAAATTAGAATGAGCGATCATTTTAACATTCAATCGCCCCGGATAGACTGCCATCTTCCGGGGTTTTAGTTTAAATAATGTGGATGGGTGTGTTTCTGATCATTTACTATTATTTCGTGAACAATGGATGTACCGGTATCGGTATCGTACCGGAGTATTTCCGCTTTAGCAGTACGCCCGAACAGCTACGCCTGCCGGGGCTGCCGGGTCATCCACCAGATGGCGGATGCCGTACGGATACCGTACTGGTTTTGTTAAAGAATGGCTGGCAATCGTAGACAGAAAATATTCAAAAGAAGAGTAAGGCCCCGGTCGCGCCGGGGGGTATTATCGAATGGCAAGCAATGTTAAACGGGAATAGCAATAAAATCAAACACATTAAAATATTTTATATTTAATATAAACAATCAGTATGTGTTTCAATTATATCAAAAACTATTGCCTATAATATAAAAATATAGTTATTTATGGAGATTGTCCATCTTAAGGTATGATTTATTAATATATTTATTTCTATAATATACCCTCTGCTTTTCGGGCCATTGGACGGCGATCCGAAGGCGATCTGAATTTTTGAGGCGGGGTGGAGCCGGCAGAAAAGGTCACTCTGCATTTATAGCCTTAATATTGTGTCTCTTATTTTAAAATATGTTCAATTCTTAAGATAGGCTCCATGAAGAAAAACAAAAACGGATGTGACCTGAAAAGCTGCTTTTTATGCAGGTGTTGTTTACCCGAATGGATACCTGCGATCGCCGAAAATAGAAAGAACTATCATTACAAGAAAGGAGAGCTGATCTTTTCCGAAGGGGATAAAGTGGAAGGCGTCTATTTTGTCTATAGCGGCAAAGTGAAAGTGCATAAAAAATGGGGAACCGAGAAAGAGCTGATCATCCGCTTTGCCGGAAAGGGGGATATCTTCGGGCACCGGGGATTGGGTCACGACAACCATTACCCGATCTCTGCGACGGCCATTGAACCGGTGGATGCCTGCTTAATCGATCTTTCATTTTTCCAGGCGTCCCTGAAAGTGAATTACGGGTTCATTTCCGAATTGATGCTGTTCTTCGCCGATGAATTGCAGGAGTCAGAAAGAAAAATGCGCAACCTGGCGCATATGCAGGTAAAAGGAAGGATCGCCCAAGCCTTGCTGGCTTTACAGGACAAATTCAAAAC
>PLXD01000386.1 GCA_003151295.1 Chitinophagaceae bacterium
TTTTAATTGTGATTGTATTAATAAAAAAGCTCCGACACCTGTGCCGGGCATCAGAGCTTTACATGAAATGGGATGCAACATTATAATTTTGCAGACAATTCTTTTCCTGCTTTGAACTTAGCTACTTTCTTGGCCTTGATCTTGATAACAGCACCTGTCTGAGGATTGCGTCCATTACGGGCAGCTCTCTTAGATACAGAAAAAGTACCAAAACCTACCAGGGTAACTTTACCGCCACCTTTCAAAGTTTTGGTAACTGCTTCAACAAAAGCATCCAGGGAAGTATTTGCCTGAGTTTTTGTAATGCCTGCATCATCGGCAATCTTTGTGATTAATTCAGCTTTGTTCATAGTGTAATTTTTAGTTTTATTAGCAGCAACAAATATACCTGCTTTTTGAATCCGACAAAATTTTTTTACCATTTTTCACAGTTTGTATAAGACGCTCTAAACCGCATGGGATAAGGATTAGAAGAAAATTGAAATGTTAATGACATTGTTAACTAGGAAGGGCGTTTGCGTGAAATGCTGGCCAGCTCTGTGTTTCACGGTTTATAGGCTGAAAACCTTGCCAGTGAAGGATTTGAGAGGAATGTACAACAAATTTTAATTCAATGATTTTTTAATTCTTTTCCACAATTATTGCACAACTTCGCCGGAGAAGGATTGAATTTACTTCGGTCATAATGTCTTTTCAATGGCCTCAATGAGCCGCCAAAGGGCGGATTCTTATGAACCTGCCTCTAAAGATTCCATTAATGTGTGAAAAGCGATAAACTTATTGCCCCATTTATTCCCCGCCTCCTGCGTGAATATGGATGCGAACTCCAGGCTGTACAGGCGGTACCTTTCAAGGTCGGTGGTGAAATACTGGATCGTAAAACCGGGTCCGTCCGTATCATCCTGCTCCAGCAGACGGTACATCTTATAATCGTCGAAGAGCCCGGTAGCCATCATGGCGGGGATATGTTCTTCCAACTGCCATACAAGCCACGCTTCGAGAATACTCCATTCGACTTTTACGCTGATATTATAAGCGATCATTTCTTGTTTTTGAAAGACTATCTTATCGATTATTTTACCTTCAATTCCAGGTAGACGGGGCAGTGGTCGCTCTGTTTCACATCCGGGTATATATCGGCCCCGGTCAACTCTTTTTTCAGGTTGTCGGTCACATTTATATAGTCGATCCTCCAACCCTTATTTTGCAGCCTGACGGTCGGGAAACGGTGACTCCACCAGCTGTAACGATGGGGCTCAGGATGGAATTGCCGGAAGCTGTCGACCCATCCGGCGGCCAGGAATTTATCCATCCAGGCCCTTTCTGCCGGCAAAAAACCCGAGGAATTCTTATTTCCTTTCGGATCGTGAATGTCTATTTCCTTATGCGCGATATTATAATCCCCGCAAACTATGAGTTGTGGGTATTGCTTCTTAAGATTTTCGAGGTAGCGGAAAAATTCATCCAGCCATAAATACTTGAATTCCTGTCTTATGTCGCCGGACGTGCCGGAAGGAAAATAGGCATTGATCAGCCTTATGGATCCGAAATCCATCTGGATCACTCTTCCTTCATCATCGCTTACCTTATGGCCGGTGCCGTATTCGACCTTATCGGGTTTGATCTTTGTAAAAACGGCGACCCCGCTATAGCCTTTTTTCTGGGCGGAGAACCAATAGTCGTGGAAGCCCAGGTCAGTGATCTGCTTGTGGTCTACATTATCTTTATGCGCCTTGGTCTCCTGCAGGCAGATGATATCGGCAGGGTCTGTCTTTAACCATTCTATGAAGCCCTTGTTCATGGCCGATCGTATGCCGTTAACATTATAACTGATGATACGAAGTGAAGACATATGTTGGTTTGCTTTAAATTTGATGGATATTCGACCTCGGCCCGACAGAATGCATATGCGTTCTTTGCAGCGCTGCAATTTACAATTTGTCACTATACCAGCCTTACTAATATGGAAAAATCAGACAGGATCATCCCGGCTAAAGAACCCATCTACCTGGAGGGACCGCGAAGCCGCGGATATGAATTGATGTTTGCCTGGAAGGTATTCAGGGAGTTCATTACAGGGTTCCGGACCCTTCATTTTGTAGGTCCCTGCATTACGGTGTTCGGCTCAGCCCGTTTTAATGAAGACCATCCGCATTACCAGTCTGCCCGGGAATTCGGCGGGCGGATAGCGAGGATGGGCCTCACAACCATGACAGGGGGCGGCCCGGGAGTGATGGAAGCAGCCAACCGCGGTGCTTTTGAGCAGGGCGGTTCTTCCGTAGGCTGTAACATCAAGCTGCCTTTCGAACAGAAACCCAATTCCTATGTTCAGACGTCGATCACTTTCGAGCACTTTTTTGTGAGAAAGACATTGATGATAAAGTATTCCTATGCTTTTATCATCATGCCCGGCGGCTTCGGAACTATGGACGAGTTCTTTGAGACCCTGACTATGGTACAAACCAAGACTCTTGTGCAATTTCCGATCGTGTTGTTCGGTAAGGTCTATTACCGTGAACTGTGGGAGTATATGGAATACATGTCGCAACAGGGAACGATCTCGAAAGAAGATCTCTCGCTGGTCATGCTTACCGACAGTACCGACGAAGCCATGGAGCATATCCGGACCTTTATCAAAAAGAACTATAAGGTCGGTCCGCCAAAAAGGCTCTGGTTGCTATTCGAAAAAAGAAAAAAGTAGGATTCCCGCATGATCTCCGCAAGACCCCCCAAATTCACAACCTTCGGCTCAGCCGCAGGGAGGAGATATTTTCCAAGAATCAGATTATTCGATGGAAGGATATGACAAACATATCCGCAACGCACGCAACAGTTTTGACATGATTGTTATGGGAAGATAGGA
>PLXD01000008.1 GCA_003151295.1 Chitinophagaceae bacterium
GATGGCTATGGCGATTATGTGAGGCATTATCTCCGCGCCATGGCTGCGGCCCCGCAACTGGCGCCCGATACCGCGGATCATATGCTCCGGACCTCTTCCATTGTGCAGGATATCTCTTACCAGCCTTCCCTGATCCGTTATACGACCTTTGATAATGCTTCGAAGGAGTTTTTCCGACTCCGGGAAAAACCGGGTAGGGTTACCGTGGACGGGATTCCATTGCAGGAGAGGAAGGGAAGTGATGAAACAAAGGAAAGCGGTAAAATAGAGCAAACCGGAAAAATGCCGGAAGCCGGTAAAGAGACGGATGGCAGTAAGGAGGACTGGGAATGGCAAACATTGAGCCACGGAGACGGAGTGCTGACCATCCGAAAGGAAAAGGGAAAGAAAGTGGAAGTGGAGATAACCCGATAGGAGGGGGTACGTTGCAGGCCCTGGTTTAGCCAAGATCCAGTACGGCGGATTCTCCCCGCAGGAAATGCCGGATCAGCGTTTGCTCCGCCTGTTTGTAATCTTTGATCTTCAGCGCTTTTACGATGCCACGGTGTTCCTTATCCGTTAACTCGTAATCGTTAAGGGTCTCCTGTGACCGGCTTAGCTTCTGATGGAAGAGCGGAATATGACTTGTGCGATAGGCGGTTAAAAGTTTTTGGTTATTACTGATCTCGATCAGGGTCTCATGAAACCGGATGTCGGCTTCGCAGGCCCCGCTGAAATAACCCTGTTTTATCATGGCGGTAAAATCATCGCAGATCTGCTCGAGCTTTTTTATTTGCACCGGGGTGATCTTTTTATAGGACAGTTTCAGGGCGCCGATTTCCAGTATCTCTCTTAATTCCCTTAGTTCCTGCACGTCGGTCTGTGTCATAGGCTTGATATAGTAGCCTCCCTTTTCTCCCTGCACCAGCAGGTTTTCGCCGAGCAATCGTGTTAAGGCCTCGCGAATGGCCATGCGGCCGACCCCGATATTCTTGCTCCAGACATCTTCCTTCAACCGTATGCCTGGCTGTATCTGGTTGGTCAGAATTTTTTTTCTTATTTCGCTGTAAGCCTTGCCAGCTTGTGAGTCTACTTTCATGGTAATATGAGAATAATAAATCAGGGCAATGTCAACATTCCGCTGCCCCACAATGGTAAGCATATCTTTGGTATCATCAAAGATAAAAGCCGGGTCTTCCAACCTGCGAAGATTTTGTATGTCTTGCCGACTAACCTTGATGCCTTGCCTGCTCACCTCGATAGCATGGCTTCGCACCAATCGCCATCGCTTTTTTCAATGTGATCGCCGCCCAGGGTCCGCAATTCGAGAGAGGTGGCGCCGCGAATGTCGAGGGCGACCGATTGGGTGGAATCACTTTTTTTCATGGGTCCGCTGGTGAATCGTCGCCGATGGTCGACCCATACTTCGAAGACGATCCCGCTGTCGCCGGCATCCTGGTCGGTTCCCATGAAACTGCTGAATATTTTAAAGTTTTTTCCGCGAAGGTCATAAAGAATCCGGGAATATGCATGCGTCCCCAGCCCCCGGCTGTATTGCTTACCGCCAACAGTTAGCGTACCGCCCCCGGCGCTTTTGTTTAGAGCAAGCTGCCCTTCACTCATCGCTGCCAGTGAGGGTGTCATTTGGTCGAGATAGACGATCGGTGCGGCGGGATGGATCGTTTTTTCACAGGCGGTAAAAACCTGGCTGGGATGGATACAGAGGATCTCTCTTTCCGTATCGATCCTGACCGGATCGGGAAATTCATCCGCCCGGGGCAGCGACGGGGCTCGGTCGTAGGCCACCGCCACTTCGACTTTTTCCAAAGGATGTTCTATCCAGAGCCACCAGCCTGCCTCCGCACGAAATGGGGCGGCGGAGGAAACTATGGGGGAGGCATTGGAAGCGAAAAGTGAAGAATCTTTGGGCGCGTCGATGGAAAAATGCACTTCATTCTTTCCGGGCGGAACCTCGAAGCTGAGGTAGGTCCAGTCGGAGATCGGTAATTCGTCGAATATACGTATATGCGGCGTTGTGATTGTGGCGCGCGTATAGACGGGTTCCACCGGTTGCCCGTTTACGGTTATCACGGCATGGGGTTGATAATCCGATGGGAACACCGGAGTATAGAGGATATGTATTTTTGCTACAGAGCCTGCAGGAATATCCGCGATGCAATGACCAGTTATGCGGGTTTGGCCGTCTGCTGTTTCGAGTTGGAGCCGGCTGTTTTGCACGCTGGCCTGCTGCAAGACACCGGGGAATGTGATTGAAAGGTTCGGGTCTTTTTTTAGGGTGTTTTTTGACCCTGTGACGGACAAGACTTTGGTTTCGCCGGGACGGCCGAAGACGTCGTATTGGATGGTGCGGGTGGTATGACCGGTGCCACCGAAATGACTGTGCTCGCGGTAGCGGGCGCCGGTAAACAGGGTCTCATTGGGATCGAGGGGATCGACCTGCACGACCAGGATCTCGTGCCCCGCCAACGGTACTTCGATCGTTTGTCCGTATTTCAGGTTCGAGGCGAGGACCTGCCGATAGGGATAGACGATGCGTGCGACGAAAAGCCGGTTGGGATCAGCGGAGCCAGCGGCGCCGCTGGTGCTGGTGTTGTGCATTGCATTGGTTGGGGCCGATCCGATCGCCGTTTGTTTTATCCATCCGGAGCTTTCATCCAGGGAAATGGTTACGGTGCGGGAATCGATGAAGGGATTGCAGAGGGAGAGAATGCCGTGAACGCCTGCGAAATGCGCAAAGCCATAAGGTTCGCGGTTTAGCGGATCCTCACCCAATATCCCCTGCGTATGCCAGAGTATGGAAGCGTTGTTTCGGGCCCATTTCAGGGAACCGGCAAGAAAAGCCCAGTCATGCTCGCTTTTAAGCTGATCGTCGGGGTTGAGATATACCGTGATGAGCCGGGAGCCGCGGCCGAGTACGCCCATGATCTCATCATACATCGTATTGCGGTCCGGCGTGTATATGCCCAGGTGTTCGATGGCGTTAGCAGGGAAACCGGGATTCTCTTCACTACGGATTTTAATTTGTGCGTCGCGGGTGATCACATGCGCATATCCGGGGACGGGGGTGGGGGCAAAGGCCGTCGGCACGCCGTCGAATACCTCGCCGTACACCGAATTCACGTATTGCAGCCACCAGGGACTGAGCCAAAAGCCGTCGGTAGGGTCCATGTATGCATTGGGCTGCGCTGACTTAATTGCCGACAACAGTTCAATAAAAGCCTCGGTATTGGCTTCCTTCGAGTAGTCGCCCGGAAGATGGCTGGCGTGATCGGTCGCATTGCAGACCGCACAGAAGCCGTCGAATTTATAGAAGCCGACGCCGTTGGCAGCTGTCAGCGTTTTGAATTTTTTATTGATGTCCGTTCGGTATGANNAGAGAGGAGGATTGACAGATAAACCAATCCCAGGCGCCGTTCCGGGAATAGCCGTGGTCACCCAGCCAGGGGGCATGATCGAATCCCGAGGAGGGGGAGAACCACAATCCCAATTGGCTATGAACAGGCTTCAGGGCATTTAAGAGAGGTGTGAATCCATGGGGGAAG
>PLXD01000020.1 GCA_003151295.1 Chitinophagaceae bacterium
CCAGGCGGAGCCGAGATTGCCCTTCAAAAGAGGCAAGGAGCTCATGGCGCAGGTCGCGGCATTGATGGAAGACCACGTGAGGGTAGACGACTGGGACTGGTTGATGGTCGGGAGAGAGGCGGTGAAGGATATGGTAGGAAGAGGGATGGACGGAGCCAAAGTGGTGAAGGTCATATCTGCCGAGACGCTACTGTTCCCTGCGGCATCCTTTGAGATCACCTGGTAGTGGTAGACGGTGTTGGGCTGGAGGAGCGCGATCGTTTGGGAGTGCGACTGCGAGAGCGCGGCATTGAGAGGGCTCTGGCTGCCGTATGTGGTGGTGAGCCCGTATAGGACTTGAGAGGTGGCCAGCTCTGAAGTGGACCAGGTTATGCCGGCCGAGGCGAGCGAGGGGGCGGAGGCGATGGAGGTCAGCGTCGGAGGGGTGGTGTCTGGCTGGGAAGGCTGGGTGATGATGGCGCCTCCGCAATTGCTGGTGCAGCTCTGGTAGGCGCCGATGTCCCAAGCACTTCCGGAAGGACGCATCTTACCTGTCTTGTCCGTTGCGTTGGACCAAGTAGAAGAAAGATTGACGCCGGCATTCATGAGTGGGCTGCCGGACCGCAAACTGAAGTCGCACGAATTTACTAGGCAATTGGTATAAGCAGCCACGAAACCAGGATCGCCCCCGTTTATATAATGTATGTCGCCATAGTTAAGTATATTTGTTTCAAGCCGCGGAGCATATGTTCCAGGGATGCCATAATAGTTATTCGATATCGGAATCTCGCTCGAATCTTTCATGTAACAGCTCTTGGCATAATACTGGTTCGGATCGCTGCCGAAGTTAGCGGCATTGCAGATCTGAGGACCGGTAACCCCGTGCTTCCATACGGTACCGACCGTCCCTCCCGTATTCTGATATATGAGGTCTTTGGTTCCGGTGAACGTGCAGGTTCCGCCTTCATCGGCGCATTTTGTGAACGTTCCCATGGTTCCAAAATTTATCATGCCATAGCCGGGATTTGTCGATCCGCCAATGATGATATTGTTCTTATATTCGACTCCCGGTCCCCATCCGTCCAACATATTCTGATCGCCCGCCTGAACATTGAAAAAGGTGTTGTTGTATATCTTGCTTCCAATGACTTGAAGCATCGAACGTTGGGTTATGTTGGCAAACACATTATTCCTGAAGATCCAATTCGAGGAATTGGAGGATTCGTTTATGCCTATCTGGGAATCGAGGTCGTGGAAATAATTGTTCTCCACTATTACATTGTGCGACGGCGTATTTGATCCCACCACCTGGAAGATGTCCGGGTGGACGCCGCTGTCCGCTCCGCTCCATTTCATATTCGATACCTCATTGCCCGAGACGAGCGTATTGTCTCCCATCGAATCCCAGACTCTTTCGACGTCGATCAGATTTTTTATCGTATTATTTATAAACTTATTATCGTGCCCGGACGCCACGAACGGGATCCAGAAGCTGTTCCCGATTACATATTTCATGTTTGTACTGAATGTGCCGCCAGTGAAGTTGCCCGTCACCGTGTTGGACGTATTGGACGTGATTGTGCCTTGGATCCAGGACACACCACCTGAATTGAGAGGCAATCCCACAAGGCTATTGGGAGCCCAATTTTTTGTATTGTCGGTAAGAACAGAATCCCCGGTTCCGCCCGTATGATAGCCGCTCGTCACATTCAAAGACCCTTCGATAAGGTTACCCTGCACAAGGTTATATGCTCCGTTAAGAAAAATCGCAGTTGCGCCCGGATTTCCTGTGGTTCCGCCGTAAATATGATTGTTTAAAAATTGCCCATAAGAACCCCCTGACTGGATCCCTGATGCGGTCGAACTGTAATTCTGAGGGAGCGCAATATCCAAGCCGATTATCTTTATATAATCCTGACCAACCAGGATACGGGCTATGATCGGATGCTCCCCCGGAAACGCTTGTATGGTGATGTAGCTGCCAGAAGAACCGGAGGCTACGGTCGTCAACTGACCTTGTCCGGTATAATCGCCCCCATGAATGGTTATGATATTGCCAGGGTTGATGGCGGTATTTATAGCCTTTTGAATCGTCCGGAACGCGCAGTTGGGGGCGGAGGCCGCAGGAGCATCGACTACGCCGCTGCATGCATCGCTGCCGTCTGTGCGAACATATGCCAATCCTAAAGCATTTATCGGGGGTATCTGATTGAATGTAGCGGTCACCGAAGTATTGCCGCTGACCGTTGCGTTACATGCTCCCGTACCGGAACATGCGCCCGTCCATCCTCCGAAAGTAAATCCTGAAGCAGGAACGGCAGTAAGCGCCAGCGGCGTTCCGAATGCAACAGGCGCCGAACAGGTTGTTCCGCAGGAAATACCCGTTCCCGTGACAGTGCCGCTTCCGACATCCGACACGGTGAGAGTGTATGACCCTGTTGCCTGGCCTACGCTGTAGAATTGGCTGATTTCTGCCGCAGAGAGGGCGCGGTTAAAGATACGTATGTCGTCCATCGATCCAGTGAAGAATCCATCCGTGGGGACCATGCCGATGCCAAAAGCGCTGCTGCTCCCTGCATAGGTCAAACTCCCGCCGCCGGCGGACGACCCGTCAACATATATCGCAGCGGTGTTATTGGAGACGGTAACCACTATATGGTGCCAATTGCCGTCATTCACCTTAGCGGTGCCGCTTATTCCACACGAAAGACACGTATTGAAGCTGATCGTAGGGAAGCCGTTATAGACTCCCAAAACCAGCGCATCCGAAGACATGATCATATTTAATCCTGCAGTCCCTTTCATCCATAATGAAAGAGTGACATCCGTAGGAAGAGCCACGCCGGAAGTGGTCATATATTGAGTGGAACCATCTAAAGAAATAGCTTGCCCTATTTGACCGGTAACAGTCGAGGGGCTTCCTACTAAAGTAGCATTGTTGCCGGCTGCGGAAGAATCCGTGACAGTGGCCCCCGAAATCGAATCGAATGTCCACCAGCCTACAAGGCCAGGATCGGTATCGAGGACAGAAGCCAACTGCGTCCGAGAATCGAACGCAGGGACTATTCCGGCGAGCGGACGATTGCCGGAATTGATGAGTATGATGGCCAAGAGCAGCAATGCTCCGAGAACCGGCAATATGTGTGGGGTCTTTATGCTCTTTAACATGTGGTATAGATGATATTCGCGTTATATGAATCTGAAGATGCTGCAGCATGTCGTCCCATACCGATAACGCATCGAAAATATGGCTGCCCCGAGCTACAATGCAGCAGGGACGGCATTTATCGGCGGCATCGCCGATCCGAGATATGCAGATTTACCGAAGGCCAGTATCGGATAAAAAATAAAAGGCAGGATGACGAGGCCCAGGGTAAAGCCGGCCCCTTTGCCAAAAATTTTTGCAAGGTTATACAACACCATGATCCCAATGACGACATTTACCACAGGAATGAAAGTCAGGATGACCCACCATGTCGGCTTATTGACGACTTCGAGCAAAACGACGAGGTTGTACACCGGTATCAACGAAGCCCATCCCGGCCTTCCCGCTTTCACATATATCTTCCAGAGACTGACTACCATCAGGATCATCATGGCAAAAAAGACGATCCAAATCCCTCCTACAAGCGCGACCAATCCTCCGACAAAGCCTGCTGCGCAAGGGACATCCTGACCGTTCAGCGAACAGGATGCGGCTGCAGTATTCATCAAAGGCGAGAAACCCGAATAAACGCTGGCTAAAAGAAAAGATCCTGTATTAAACATGATATTTTATTTAAAATAATGCATTCATTATATCATAATTTCACGGTGCAAGCCGTGCAGATCTCCAGCAATCTGTCTCTCTTAAGGAAACGGTCAGTTTCCCATTATGATGTCCGCATTCCTTTAAGGCGTCAGCGGTGCGGGACAGATGTCTCAAGATACGCTGTGTCTACTGCCCTGCCGGCGCCGAAGGCTGCGCTGGTACGGCCTCTGCCGGAGAAGGGGCTACCGCAGAAGGAGCTGGTGCCGCCGAGACAAGGGCTGCGGCCGGCTCCACGGTCGCAACTGGTGCAAGAGGGACGGACGGTGTCGTCGCAACGATCGGAGCCTGAGGCGCAGGCAAAACCGTCGGCGCTATGATGGCAGGCGAAACATTGGCAGGAACCGCAGCAGGCGAAGAAGATGCAGCCGACGGATTGGAGACGACAGTTTGTATCGGAGCAGGAGGCGCCGGGATGACCTGAGTT
>PLXD01000191.1 GCA_003151295.1 Chitinophagaceae bacterium
TAGGGGGCCGTTTTGAGGGCCTGCCAGAAATCCATGGCCTGTGCTTTGTCAAAGCCATATTGGCTGGCGCAATACGCGGTAACAAAATCTTCGATTTTTAGCGGTGCAGGATCGGTGATGGCTTTTGCGTAAGCGGCCAGCAGGATATTGAAGCCCGTGATCGGGTAAACATGTCTGACGGCAAACAGATCGGTCAGCCCGTCTTCCGACTCATAGACGGCGGAATACTCGCCCGAAGTGGACCAGGAGGTCATCACGATCCCTTTGTATCCCAGCCCCCTGCATGCCGGGACAAAGCTCCTGATATTTTTAAAATGTTTTTCCCATTGGGTCAGGAAGAAATTGTCAGGATGACTTCTCAGCGCTGGGGCACCCCAGATCTCGTAACCGCTTTTCACGAGTTTCTCGTGGTTGCCGAACTCGTTCATATCCCATCCGTAATTCCAATCCACGAAGATGGTTTCTTTTGGAAGGGATTTCAAGGCATCGGGATATTTTAACGCGATATCCGCCCACAAGATCGGGCGTTTGCCGAGTTTGATGACGATATTACAAAGCATTTTGACGTAGTCCAGGTATAGCTTTGAGATTCCTTCTTCAGCTGCCTTCTTTCGGCATTTCGGGCAGTGACCCAGTAAATGCGTCTCATCGCAACCAATATGGATGTAAGGGGAGGTATGGGTGGACGCCAACTCTTTAAACAGGGCTGTGAACAGGATGCTGTCTTTTTCTGTTTCCAGCGGGCAGATCTGTGAGAGATCTTTTTCATCTTCCCGTAGGGCGGCGTACCGATCGTTTCGCAAAATATAGTCTACGTGTCCGAAGCTTTGCTGCAAAGGGATCAGGTCGATTCCCAGGCCATTGCAGAAGCGGACAAGGGAGACGATTTCCTCTTTGGTATAGGCATATCGGCCGGCGATGAGCGGATGTTGCTCGTAAGGATAGTTTGCCTCATATTCCATGATCAGGGTATTGATGCCCGCATTATGAAGTTTTTGGGCGAAGGCCTCCAGGGCGGGCAGCGTCATGACCTGTATGCGTAGGNNAAAACCCTCTTGTTGTCCTTGTTGCCCGGTCTCTACCGTTTGCGCTGCGCCTGTTTCCCGCACCGTCATTTTTGTTTGTGCTGTCATTTCCGTTGCCGTTGCTGCGGCCGCTGTCTGTCCTTGTCCCTGACCCAGTAAATGCCCGGTATGGATCGATCCAATCAGGATCATCGAAGAACAGAGAGCCATTTTAAGACTGTATCTGATGTTGCTCATGGTTTTATAAAGGTTGTATAGACGATCCTTCCCCCGACCATGGTCATGTGGATATCGATCCGTTCATCGAACAGGACGAGGTCAGCGTCTTTGCCCGGGAGGATAGATCCCTTGCGATCTGCTACCCCCATGATCTTCGCAGGGGTGGCAGTCATCATCCTGACTGCATCGCATAAGGACACGTCTGCGAGACGTATCATGTTGCGTACCAGGCGATCGGCTGTAGCCACACTCCCGGCGAAGGAACTGCGGTCGGGGAGCTTCGCCACGTCATCTTCTATGATCACACGCAGGCCGTTTGTCCTGCTTCCCAGGATACTTTCTCCCGGTGGCATGCCGGCCCCGCGCATGGCGTCGGTTATCAATGCGATCTTGTCAGCCCCTTTGATTTTGCAGATGAGCTTTAGCAGGGGAGGAGGCAGGTGCACGCCGTCCGCGATGATCTCAACGGTCATCTCATCGATCAGGAAAGCGCTTTCGATGGCTCCGGCATACCGATGCGCACCCTTGCGTGTCACACCCGACATGGCGGAATACAAATGCGTGGCATGGGTATATCCTCTTTCAAAGCCTTCCAGCACCTCTTCATAGATGGCATCTGTATGCGCCAGGGCTACCAGGATGCCTTTTGGGCGAAGGAAGTCTGCGAATTCCAGGGCTCCTTTAAGCTCCGGAGCCGCACTCCAGCGTTTGACCGCATTTGTGCTGGAAAGGAGTTCCCGGTATTCCGCCGGGTCGGGGTCTCTGATATAACGGGGATCCTGTGCACCTCGTTGGTTCATGGCAAAATACGGTCCCTCGAGGTGTAGTCCGATAAATTCGGAGCCCGGATAAAGAGTGCCTGCCAGTTTTTCATAAATCTCCAGGGTCTGCAATAATCCCTCTTTTTCGCAACTTAGGGTGGTAGGCGTCATGGAAGTGGTGCCATGGCGGGCATGCAAATTTGCAACTTTCAGGAAATCCTCTTCCGTTCCGTCCATGAAATCGGATCCGCCACCCCCATGTACATGGAGGTCGATAAAACCGGGAGCAAGATATTTACCCGCTGCATCGATCTCTAAGGCTTCCGGGGCTTCGATGGTGAGATCGCTGACAGCGGTGATCTTATTGCCGGTGATGAGTATACTGCCGCCTTCGATGATACGATAAGGCGTGATGATCCGCGCGTTGATAATTCGGGTTGGCTGCATAGTCTGCTTCTTTACTGTTAATTCGCTTCCCGTCGCCGGTCTTCTCCTTTTTCACCGAAAAATCCCGTTCTATTCACCAACTCTACGGGCCGGGTTTTGACCCGGTTCTTCGCGACAGGCGATTCCACCACAAAAGAGTTTGAACTGAAAATCGACTCTGTGGCCAAGATATTGATCATTTTCGACAAGACCTATAAATATCCGGAATAGCATGGGACCAACGCCAACCCTGCTTTCAGAAGCGGATATGGGTATGTTTAAGGCCCTTTTCCGGGAAACAGTCAGACCAGCCCTGACTAGCTGAAGACCCTGTTGCATTCGATCCGGGTGCTTCCGGTTCGCTTCCGATCCGCTTCGATCCGCAGCCTGCTTAGGGAAGTCCTGGTGGCTGGGGAGGTAGAAATAGAGCGGATTGCTATTTATACAAAAAATGGAATAATTTTTTTTTTTATTAATTTATATATAATTTTATAGTGAAACGATTGACTAAAACGATTAACTATAACGATTGACTATTATATAATTACCGATGTAAATATGAATAGATCGTGCGCTGTATGCGGGATGGGACCTTCTTCATGAAATCCTGTGGCCTTCAGTTAAAATCTTTTTGAATCGTCCATGACAAAATTAACAGGTGAATTCATTATCAAATGCCACAGGTTTCTTCCAAAATATTTTTTGATAATTGTTATGGCAAGTATGCTATAGCAGCCGTGAATGTTTTTACAATGGAGCAGATTCACGGTCTGTTCTCGGCTTCAGCCGTCTCGCAGACGCCGGTAATTGTGCAGATAACACCTGCCGCCAGAGACTATGCAGATCCCGATATGCTGATGGGTATGGTGCAGGCAGCTTCATCGATATATCCTGATGCGGTTTTTTCCGTACATCTCGATCATGGAACGGAAGACCATGTTTTTAAAGCTATAAACAAAGGGTATGATTCTGTTATGATTGATGCTTCGCATGATGAATTTGAAACCAACATAAAAAGAACAAAAGCTGTAGTAGATATAGCCCATTTGAAGAATATCCTGGTGGAAGCAGAATTGGGAGTGCTTAGTGGGGTGGAAGATGATTTAAATATTGATGAAAGTCATGCAAAATACACTAATCCGGTACAGGCAAAGGAGTTTGTCGAAAGAACCGGTTGCGATAGCCTGGCTGTGGCAGTAGGAACCAGTCATGGGGCTTATAAATTCAGCGGCGGTAAGGGCTTGCAATTTGGTGTGTTGGAAAAAATTCAGCAGCAATTACCGGGTTATCCGCTTGTTTTACATGGAAGTTCAAGCGTAAATAAAAATGATATTGCAGCCATTAATCAATTGGGCGGAAAACTTGCAGAAAATGCCAGCGGGGTCGCTGATGAGGAATTGCGGAAAGCTATTTGTTTTGGAATATGTAAAGTAAATATAGCCACCGACCTGCGGTTGTTATGGACAAAAGTGCATCGGAAATTTTTTTACGACAAACCCGAGCTTTTTGATCCGGTAATACCAGGAAAAGAATATATGAAACAGTACAGGGAATTTATGATTGAAAGGTTTGAAGTTCTTCAGTCTAAGGGAAAATCAACCGGCATTAAACTTAATTTAGCATGAAGATGAGTGATAAATATAAATTAGTCAGCCATCCTTTAAAAGGCTTTGGTGTTTATCAAAAAGTATCTGCAATAGAGGCAGGATGGACTTATCTTGATTTCGAAGCCAGGCTGATGAAAAAAGGCGAGCAATGGAGCGGTTATAGCGGCGAAAACGAATATGGAATCATTCTGTTAAGCGGAAATTATTCCATTGTTTCCGATAAAGGCTCCTGGAAAACAGTAAATGGAAGAAAAAGCGTTTTTTCGGGGATAGCCCATACATTATATCTGCCAAGGCACACATCTTTTACGTTGACCGCAGAAAGTGAAGTATTGGATATCGCAACCGGCTGGTGCCCTGCTTCTCAGGATTTTCCGGCCAGATTTAAAACTCCTGACGAAGCGGCTATTGAAATAAGAGGAGGCGATAATGCAACAAGACAGATCAATAGTTTGATAGAGCCCGGCTTTGGCTGCAATAAATTGGTAGCCGTTGAAGTTTATACGCCCTCAGGTAACTGGAGCTCCTTTCCCGCGCATAAACATGACGAAAGAAAAGTGGATGAAAGAGGAACCCTTACCGAAGCAATTTTGGAAGAGTTTTATTTCTATAAATTGGATAAGGAGCAGGGGTACGCAATACAACAGGTTTATACTTCGGGCGGAAGTCTTAATGAGCTCATGCAGTTAAAGAATAATGATATAGTAATGGTGCCCTATGGCTATCACCCTGTTGTGGCAGCCCATGGATATAATTGTTACTATCTTAACTTTTTGGCTGGTAGTGATCAGTCTTTGGCGAGTACACCTGACCCTGATCATAATTGGATTTTTCATTCCTGGAAAGGAAAGGACCCCAGAGTTCCTTTAGTAACGGCTATGATGAATAATTTATAGTTATATGAAACAGAAAGAATTTGATCTTATAACATACGGGCGTTCGTCAATTGATTTGTACTCGCAAAATATCGGAGCTGATTTTGTGGATATAAAGGGTTTCGACGCTTTTGTTGGCGGGTCACCTTTAAATATTGCCGTAGGCGCCAGCAGGTTGGGTTTAAAGGCTGCCATACTTACCGCCGTTGGTAATGATAAAGTAGGCGATTTTATCCTGAATTTTCTAAAAAAACAACAGGTATATACGGATTGGGTCCCCCGGATAAACGGCGCCAGATCAAGTGCTGTTGTCTTAGGCATTGAACCGCCGGACAGGTTTCCGCTGGTTTATTACAGGGATAATGCAGCCGACAGCCAGTTAACTATTGACCACGTTATTGATGCCAACATCAGCAGGTTCCGGATTCTTGAAATATCATGTACCGCATTAAATATTGAACCCACACGCAGTGCAGCCTTTTTTGCCGCCGAAGTCGCCGTGGAAAATGATGTGGAGATAGTGCTTGATATTGATTTCAGGGCGGACCAATGGCATGATATACGTTCCTTCGGCCTGATGGTAAGGCCGCTATTGCCCAAAGTTACATGTGCCATTGGGACGGAAGAAGAAATTATTGCCGCCACTCTTCAAAGTGCTGAACAGGTAAAAATAAAACATCAGCAGATTTCAGCACCTGAAATTAAAGGAGACATTGAAAGCTCGATTCAAAAAATTTTAGCATCCGGCCCTCAGGTGCTTATTGTAAAGCGAGGTTCAAAAGGAGCTACTATTTATAAAAAGGATGGTTATAAGCAGGATGTTCCGGGTTTTCCTGTGAAGGTACTGAATGTATTGGGTGCAGGTGATTGATTCGCCAGTGGGTTCATTTATGGTTACCTGCAGGGATGGGACCTGTACAAAGCATGCAGGATGGGAAACGCTTCCGGTGCATGGGTAGTTCAAAAGCCGGGATGTGCCAATGATATGCCTTATTTTGAGGAAGCTATGCGGTTTATAGAGTCAAGAGGCGGACTCATGGACAATGAACCCGTGATTTCAGGAAATAATTAAAATGAATGAATGTGAAAACAAAAAGATTAACAACAGCCCAGGCACTGATTGTGTTTTTAATGAATCAATTTGTTGAAAAGGATGGAATTGAGCGACCATTCTTTGCAGGTTGCTTTGGCATTTTTGGCCATGGAAATGCGGGTGGAATAGGGCAGGCTTTGTCGCAATATCCTTCCTTCCGGTATTATCAATCGAGAAACGAACAGGCGATGGTACATACAGCCATTGCATATGCAAAGGTGAAAAACAGGTTAGGCGCATTTGCCTGTACTTCTTCCATAGGCCCGGGAGCTACCAACATGATTACCGGTGCGGCTACCGCTACTGTCAACCGCCTCCCGGTGTTGTTATTGCCAGGAGATATTTTTGCCAATCGTTCCGTCGATCCGGTGTTGCAACAATTGGAGAATCAATACACAAATGATATTTCTGTCAATGATTGTTTCAAACCGGTTTCAAAATACTGGGACAGGATCAACCGGCCCGAGCAATTAATTGCTGCGATGCAAAAAGCAATGCGCATACTTATTTCTCCTGCAGAAACCGGTGCGGTTACGATTTGCATGCCACAGGATGTACAGGCAGAAGCATATGATTTTCCGCTGAATTTTTTGAGTAAAAAGATTTGGCATGTTGCGAGAGCAAGGGCTGATAAATCGAGTTTGGAAAAGGCGGTATCGGTCATTTCAGCTTCTAAGGCGCCGGTTATTATTGCCGGGGGTGGGGTTATTTACAGTGATGCTTCCGCCGCTTTAAAGAAATTAGTGAACAGGACCGGCATCCCCGTAGTGGAAACTTATGCCGGCAAAGGGTCGCTAAAATACGATGAACCCCAAAACTTAGGCGCCGCAGGGGTTACAGGAACGCCCGGCGCCATTGCTATGTGCGAAAAAGCCGATCTGGTCATCGGGATAGGTACACGATATAGCGATTTTACATCTATTTCGCAGTCTGCTTTTCAAAATCCGGATGTTCAATTTATCAACATCAATGTATCCGAATTTGATTCATTTAAGCAAGGCGCCTTGCCGCTCATTGCGGATGCAAGGGAAACTATCGTGGACCTCGATAGATTTCTGAAATCCTATAAGGTGCCGAATGCTTATGCCTCGATCATCAAAAAATTCAATATGGGATGGGATAAGCAAGTAGGAGAAATATATGGATACCGGAATGCTAAGTTGGTGAGTCAGGGTGAAGTGATAGGTGCCGTCAATGATTTCTCTTCTGAAAAGGATATTGTACTCTGTGCTGCGGGTAGTTTACCCGGAGATTTGCATAAATTATGGCGCACAAGGGATGTGAAGGGCTTTCATCTTGAATATGGCTATTCCTGCATGGGCTATGAAATAGCCGGTGGGCTGGGCGCTAAGATGGCTGACACTTCCAGGGAAGTTTATGTTATGGTGGGAGATGGAAGCTATCTGATGATGGCGCAGGAGATGATAACATCTATACAGGAGGGATTTAAACTCAATATTATACTGATCAATAATAATGGTTATGCAAGTATTGGTGGCCTTTCAAAGGCTTTGGGTACGAAGGGATTCGGCACACGTTATAAATACCGGAATAATAAATCCGGCCAACTGGATGGCAAAAACCTTCCGGTGGATTTAGCGGCTAATGCGGAAAGTCTTGGTGCAACTGTACTAAGGACCAGGACCATCGATGAATTTAAGAATGCATTGATAACAGCAAAAAAGAACACCACGACTACGGTCGTATATATTGAAACGGATATTGAACATAGGGTAGGAGGTTATGCATGGTGGGAAGTTCCGGTTGCACAAGTTGCTACATCGGCAACAGTAAAAGCGAGTTTGCATAAATTGAAGATCAATAAGAAGAAGCAACACCGTTATCTGTGAGCGTTAACACGGGAGTATGAGTTTGCCGTTGCCGTTACCGTTACCATGGGGTTTACGCCAAAGAGTTTTAAAGAACTGGTTATAGTTTTTACAGGACAATAATTTTTAAACAATAAAACAGGGAAATGAGTGTTTTAAAAAATTACATTAATGGAAGCTGGGTTAGCAGCGTTTCAACTGAAACGGTCGATGTTATTAATCCCGCTACTGCAGAGTTGCTGGCAAAAGTGCCTTACGGAAATGCTACGGCTAAAGACCTGAATGATGCTGTTGCTGCTGCCCAGGACGCTTATTTGCAATGGAAAAATGTGCCGGTGTTAAAACGTATCCAACCCTTGTTTAAGCTGAAGCAGCTATTGGAAGATAACCAGGAAGAAATATCGAAACTCATAACAATGGAGTGTGGCAAAACATTGGCTGAATCAAGCGGTGAATTGCAAAGAGCCATTGAGAACGTAGAAGTTGCAGCAGGGGCGCCGATTTTGATGCAAAGTGAATTCCTGGAAAATGTGGCGGGGGGTATTGATGAATTCATGATCAGGCAGCCCCTCGGTGTTACGTCGTGCATTGCACCGTTTAATTTTCCAGCCATGATCAGCTTTTGGTTTTTACCTTATGCTATTGCCTGCGGCAACAGCATGATTGTAAAGCCATCTGAAAAAGTGCCTTTAACCATGATGAAAATATTTGAATTGCTTCATCAGTTAGACTTACCGAAAGGCCTGGTAAATATGGTGCATGGCGGAAAAGGTACCGTAGATGCAATATTGGATAATCCGGATGTTAAATCTGTTAGTTTTGTCGGAAGTACCCCGGTTGCAAAATATATTTACGCCCGTGGTACAGCCAATGGGAAAAGGGTACAGGCGCAGGGAGGCGCAAAAAACCCCGTTGTAATTCTGCCGGATGCGGATATAGAAATGACATCACAAATTATTGCCGATAGTGTTTATGGTTGTGCCGGCCAGCGTTGCCTGGCTGCTTCTGTTGTTATCACGGTGGAAAAAAATGATAAATTCCGGGATTCCTTGTATGAAACCGCCAAAGCGAGAGCGGTGGGCTACGGTTTAAACAAAGGCACGGAAATGGGCCCGGTAATCAGTAAAGAAAGCAAATCAAGAGTGGAAAGCCTGATTGCGGAGGGCGTTAAGGAAGGCGGCTCTTTGCTGCTTGATGGGAGAGATAGCAAGGTGAATGGTTTTGAAAACGGAAATTTTATAAAGCCTACCATCATAGAAAACATTCCTTTGGATGGGGAACTGATAAAGACGGAAATATTCGGCCCGGTAATGAGTTTGCTTCACATGAAAACAATTGATGAAGCGATTGCATTTATAAACCGGAATAAGTATGGAAATATGGCCTGCATGTTTACCTCTAGCGGTTCGAGTGCAAGGAGATTTCGAAATGAGGCAATGGCGGGTAATATAGGGATCAATATAGGTGTTGCTGCTCCAATGGCGCAATTTCCTTTCAGCGGATGGAAAGAAAGTTTTTTTGGCGATTTGCATGGGCAGGGCCGGCATGCCGTAGAATTTTTTACGCAGACAAAAGTAGTGGTGGAACGTTGGCCTAAAGAATGGTCGAGAAAATTCTAAACTGAAAATATAATGAGTAGTAATATTAAGATTGCCAATGCTCCCTGTTCATGGGGAGTATTGGAATTTGAACTGGAAGGAAAAGTATTGGGGTTTGAACAGGTTTTGGATGAAATAGCTGAAACGGGATATAGAGGTACAGAGTTAGGTGATTGGGGATTTATGCCTACAGAACCGCATGCGTTGCGTCATGAAATTTCTAAGCGAAACCTTTCTTTGCTGGGAGCTTTTGTGCCGGTGGCCTTAGCTGATGAATCGGCTCATGAAGGCGGTATTGAAAAGGCATTGAAGGTGGCAGGATTAATGCAAGAAGCTGGTTATGCCGAAGCATTTATCGTATTAGCCGATGAAAACGGAACGGTGGATTTCAGGACAAAAAATGCGGGAAGAATCGACAGGACTCAGATTCTTTCAGCGGACCGGATGAAGGTTTTCGCCAAAGGGGCGGAAAAGATCGCGAAATCGNNCTATAGAAACGCCTGAAGAAATAGAAGCATTGCTTGCTACAACCGATCCGGAACTTCTGGGACTTTGTTCTGATACGGGACACTATCTTTTTGGGGGCGGGAAAAATCCGTTGGATATTCTGGAAAAGCATTATGACAGGATTTGGCATGTACATTTTAAAGACTTTTCGCCTGCTGTAGCCCGTAAAGCAGTTGAGAATAAATGGGATTATTTTGAATCGGTAAAAAATGGGGTATTTTGTGAATTGGGAAAAGGAAATGTCGATTTTAAGGCCGTAATAAATTTCCTTGTTGGTAAAGATTACAGAGGCTGGATTGTAGTGGAGCAGGATGTTTTGCCGGGCATGGGCAATCCGANNAAAATAATATACATTATCTGCAGACAATAGGATTATAATAATATAAAAATCAAAATTATCATAAATCAAACATGCGTTGAGTTTTTAACAGCACAATGCCTTGGAAAATAAATAAAATGAAAAAGGTAAAAATAGCTATTCTGGGAATAGGACGTATAGAGAAAATTCATTTTACTAATATTAGGCAATATTTTCCAAATACCGATATTATTGCTGTCTCCGACCCAAGGTATGATGAAGAAGCATTTAAAACAGAATTTCCCGGTAACTTATTCTTTTCTAAAAATCCGCAGGAAGCCGTTAACTATCCGGGCGTGGATGCCGTATTGATATGCTCGCCGACCAGTTCACATGCAGGTTTGATTGAAATGGCGGTGAGTGCGGGAAAACATATTTTCTGCGAAAAACCAATGGACCTTTCCCTTGAAAGAACTGCGGCCCTCGCTTTGATGGTTAAAAAGGCAGGTATTAAACTGATGCTGGGTTTTAACAGGAGGTTTGATCCTGATTTTATGCAGGCCAAAAAATCAATCGTTGATGGGAATATTGGCGATGTGCAAATCGTAAAAATCACGAGTCGGGATCCTGGTTTGCCGCCTGTTGATTATATTAGGGATTCCGGCGGTTTGTTTATGGATATGGCTATTCATGATTTTGATATGGCGAGATATATCATGGGGAAAGAAGTGACGGAAGTCTTTTCGAAAGGGTTGGTGCTGATTGATCCTGCAGTAGGAGAAGTAGGCGATATCGATACCGCCTTAACCACACTGACTTTTGAGGATGGCACTTATGCTGTCATTGATAACAGCCGGAAAGCAGTTTATGGATATGATCAGCGGCTCGAGGTATTTGGCAGCGGGGGCATGATCCAGGTTGAAAATATTCTGCATAACCGTAACGTGCTTTTTAATNNTCTGTTGACGGACTCGAGGCTACCCGAATAGCTTTTGCAGCAAAAATGTCGATGGATGAAGGCAGGCCGGTAAAACTTGAGGAAATCAAAATAACAACCTGTGGGTTGATTTAATTTCGAAAATTTCATTTTGGAGTCTGATGTCAAATCATAGAATTATCGTGGTGAACCCTTTTGAAAGATTTTTATTTCAATTTTGACTGATGAGAAAAGTGTCATTGAAAGATATTGCAATGAAGACAAAGGTTTCAGTGACAACTGTCTCTATTGTATTGAATGGAAACGGGAAGGAAAGAAAAATAAGCGATGAGGTGATCGCTAAAATTGAAAAGGAGGCTGATGAGCTTAATTACAGGCCAAACCAATTCGCCAAAAGTTTACGGACAGGAAAAACATTTACACTCGGATTAATCGTCGATGATATTTCCAATTATTTCTTTGGCCATTTGGCAAAAATAGTGGAAGAAGAGGCGGATAATTACGGATACACGGTAATGTTTTGCAATAGTGAAAATGACAATGGAAAAACCAAGAATGTTTTGCATATATTGATGGATAAGCAAATGGATGGTTATATAATTGCCCCGACCTCGTCTATGCTGCCGGATATCCTGCAATTGATAGACGAAAAAAAACCAATGGTTCTCATCGACCGTTTTTTTAAAAATGTTCCGGCCATGTATGTTACGTTGGATAATTATAAAGGGGCTTTAAATTGCGTTGATCACTTTGTGGAACGGGGATATAAAAATATCGCCATCATTACAAATGAAACAGAGCAAATTCAGATGCAGGAGCGTTTTGAAGGATATAAAGACGGATTGGAGAAAAATAAACTTCCGTTTTTGACGGAATTGGTTAAGAAAATATATTTCAATTTACGGGATCACGAGGTTGTTAATCAAATTGAAAACTTTATAAAGGAGCATTCAGTGATTGATGCCATATTATTCACATCTAACAATCTTGGTATACTCGGTCTGGAAAGCCTGAGGAACTTGCAGAAGAAAGTGGCAACTGATATAGGTGTTATTTGCTTTGATGATAATGACCTTTTCCGGCTTTCATCACCCGGCATATCGGTTATATCACAACCGATCAAACAAATTGGTAAAAATGCCGTTAGGATCATTTTAGATCAGATAGAAAAAAAAGAAATTCATAAAAAACGTATTGTACTCTCGCCTAATCTGATCATTAGGGATTCTACTCCTTCAAGGAATAATTGATATCCTGAATTGATGATATCCTGAATTAAGATGAACGTATGAAAAGATATTTAGCGCTTTTTGTCATCATTCCGTCAGTGGTTTTGAGTTCTTTCGTTATCAGAAAGAAGCAGGGCCTCCTGATCGTCTTCATAGGGGATAGTATTACCTATGGTGGCGGTCTTGAAAATCCGGGGACAGAAGCTCCTCCTGTCGCGACCTGCGATGGTCTCAGGAAATTGCCGGGTATCAGGCGTCTCGTTTTTTCCAACCAGGGAGTAAGCGGTTTTACGACTGTGGACTTCCTGCCTGCGACCGCAACGGTATTTAATAAGATCATTCGGGCAGCGGACGATCTTACAAGGGAAAACAAAGGACTCCTGCTCTTTTCGATCATGCTGGGTACCAATGACAGTGCGATAGAGGGGCCGAATGGCTCACCAGTCTCCCCGGCCTCCTACAGGGAGAACCTGAAGACGATCGCCGACAGCCTGCTGAAGACCTATCCTGGTTGTAAGATCGTGATCAACCGGCCGGTATGGTATAGCCCCAATACTTACAATGGCGCTAAATACCTGGAGGAAGGACTTCAAAGGTTGCAAAGCTATTTTCCGGAAATTGACAGGCTGGTCTCAGGATATGGCGCTACAGATCCCGGCAGGGTCTATGCCGGCGACAAAAAGGCTTTCGATTATTTTGAAATGAATTACCGGACAGATTTGCAGACGGAACAGGGCAGGAAGGGCGATTTCTTCCTGCATCCCAATAAAAAGGGCGCTGCAGCCCTTGGACGATTCTGGGCAGATGCAATTTATAGTGCTGTAAAATAGTTGAATATTCTACGAAACCGGTTAAGTAAATAAAGTTACTTCAATTGGATAGGTGTGATAAAAAAGATCGCATATTTATGTGTGAATTTTACCTCCTGAACCGTAAGTATAAGACCTGGAAATTTGTACGGTAGAAAAGGCTGAATTCCTGAAATATTTGGCCGCCAAGTTTAAATTTTAAATAACTTTAAAAAAAAGAATGATAACATAGAACCAGGAATCTCCCTGATAGCCTGGTTTTTTTATTTACCGGAAACGATCGCTTAGCTTATGAACAATCAGCTTGCTTTTTCAGATTACTTTGTTTTCGCCTGTTATTTTATCATCGTAACCTCTTACGGCTTTTGGGTCTATCGGAAAAAAGGGAAGAAGAGCACGGATACCAAGGCTTTTTTCCTCGCGGAGGGGTCGCTGACCTGGTGGGCGATCGGCGCCTCTATTATCGCTTCCAATATCTCGGCCGAACAATTCATCGGGATGAGCGGAGACGGTTTTTTTGCGGGCATCGCGGTCGCGGTCTATGAATGGCTGGGTGCCGTAGCGCTGATCATCGTAGCGGTATTTTTTATGCCGGTATACCTGAAGAACAAGATCTACACGATGCCACAGTTTCTTAAGACCCGGTATAATGAGACATCGGCCCTGATCATGTCGGTTTTCTGGCTCTTCCTCTACGTCTTCGTGAACCTGACTTCCATCCTATACCTGGGCGCCCTG
>PLXD01000506.1 GCA_003151295.1 Chitinophagaceae bacterium
ATTACTTTAGCCCCTTTAAAACAGATAAAGTCAAAATATTTTCAAAATTCTTATTTTAAAGAAGACATGGCGCGAATTAATATGCCAGTCGCCGGTCGAAATGCTTATCCAGAAAAAGCATGGTCGAATATGGGAGAAGATCAAAAAAGAGAGATAGAGAATAAAGAGCCAGATTACGCATTTTACGAACTATTTGTCTATGGACAGCACGATTTATTGACAGAATATGAAATAAAGTACAAGAACGATCCGGTGTTTTCTTCAAAATCTTACTTTATTGATTTCAAAGAGGCATTTACAATAACTTCCAAAAAGATACAAAGAGGTGCCACTTACCCTAAAAAAATGCAATTGTCAATAAAATCAAGGGGGGAGCTTAGAAATAAATTGGCTCGTTTTTATGCAAGAATCCCAGCCGAAGATTTGATGTAGATATACCCCCTTTTTTGTTAAAAAATTAACATTTACCCTTCTTGTGTCCTAACTACGCATATCCCAAAAATAGACACTAATCATCATCTTCCGGCAAGTCCAATTCCGTTTGCCCTGTGTTAAAAGCTCTCGCGAAATTCGACATGAATTTCCGCCAGTTAGGAGAAAGCCGCATAATAGCTGTAACGGCTGCGAGTTGATTGCTTAAATGCGGATGCCCCACATCGGGGGTCAGGCTTTGATGAAGCCTGTGGTTTTTAGGCGTTCTTTCTTTCAATTCATCCAATACTCCCGGCGGCAATTGTTCGTAAATCAGCTTATTCGTCCATGTTCCTATTACACCGGGCCGCTTTACGCTCTCGGGATCATACGGCCACGCATTAAGCCGAAACATTTCTCTGTAGAATTCATTTGGAAACCTCTTCGTCCACGGTAACAATGTCGGACTAATATAGGCTTCAAGTATTTTGAGCAGGGCGTTTCGTTCCCTGATCTCCTGATACCCGGTTGCTTCATCAATCAGGGCTATAATCCCCACCTTAGCAAAAGCCTGAATTAAAGTTTGCGCTCTTTCTGCAATATGAAATTGCTGTTTTTGTAAAGCACCTGCCTTCTTAGCCTCAATCACGCTATTGCAAATATCAACAAGGATAGTAGCCTCATAACCATAGGCATCGCTCCCAACAGCCTTGAATTTTATGGGGTTCTCGATCAGGGCGCTTAACTCACTGGTAATGAATTCGCTAAGTATCTTACCCCCCACAAAACGGGCTAGTCGGGCGGGGCTATTGCTAAGCGACGTTTTACCCGTTGAACTGTTCCAAGATAGGCCCAGCGCCTTCAAAAATCCAGACTGGGTAATAACTCGCTTTTCGTTATCCAGTACATAACATGGGATTTCGAATTCCCCGATTCTAAGGGGGGTATCTGGCGTCCCGCATATTACTTTTAGGTGCTTGCTCATATAGTTACTGCTTTTAAGATTACGTCAGAAAATATCGCCTTGTTGTCGCGGTTATTGTACCGGAAACAAAACTCATCTATATACTTATTCAAATGTTTGGCAGTTACGAAGTGGAACTGTCCGATTACTCCCCTTTTCAGGAGTGACCAAAAGCCTTCAAGCGTATTCGTATGGCAAGCACCATTTACATATTCTCCCATAGCGTGCTTAACAGCCTGATGACCGTAAAGGAGGGCCAATCCGTTGTAGGACTTCCATTCGTCAGTCATTATCATTGATCCGGGCGCTACATGCTGTTTAATGACCCCGTGTAATGTTTTACGGGTTACATCCTTTACCTTTTGAGCCCTTACCTTGCCATCCCTTTGTAAAACACCGACAACAGGAGTTTTATCATCCCCGCCGCGTCCCTGACCGCCTTCTGTCTTTTTATCCTTATGGCGGTTCTTGTTTTTTCCGCCGATATAAGTCTCATCCGCCTCTATAATGCCTTCCAGCAGGTCGCCATACTCTTTGAATGCCTTTCTGATCCGCATAAGCATGTACCATGCGGTATCTTTCGTAACTTCAATGTCGCGGGCAAGTTGCCGAGCAGACAATCCTTTCTTAGCATTTAAAACAAGGGAGATAGCCAGAAACCATTTTTGCAGATCGCACTTAGTTTTGTGGAAGATGGTTTGAACCGTTACGCTATAAGAAGTATTGCAGCCATTGCATTTGTAGCGATTACCGGTCTTGAAAGAAGTTTGTTTCTTAGACTTGCAATAAGGGCATACTGGTTCATTATTCCAGCGTACCTTTTCTAAATGCTTAATGCAATCTGCTTGTGTGGGGAACTGTTTGTAAACTTGTATTATATTCATGGTGTCTGACTTAACGGTAGTAAAGATACTGACCGCTTTTCAAACCACCAAATATTTATCGAACTATTTTACTACCGTTATCTATGACATTACCATAATATCAATGATGAAGCGATGATATTTCGCAACATGTCCAGGGAGAATAGCAAGGACGACAATCATTACCTGCAACTGAGCTTTGCGGGGGACAGTTTGAACAGGAACGGCCTGGGAGCCTGGGCGGAATTGCATTATGATCATGGTAAGCAGCAGGTCTATGAGAATACCCCCTATCGCGGTTACTTATCGACCATCCAGGATATCGCTCATTTTGGCCTGGGCAGGATACGATCCGTAGATTCCGTATTGATCAAATGGCCCAATGGCAAAATGCAGTTATTGCACAACGTGCAGGCAGACCAGTTATTGAAAGTGAATATCAGGGATGCAAACCTGGATTATCATTTCGGGCAGGAAGCGACCGACTCCCATTCCCTTTTCCGCGAAATAACGGATTCGGTGAATATTCATTACAAGCAGGAAGAATATGATTTCATTGATTTTAATATCCAGAAATTATTGCCTCACAAGTTTTCAGAATACGGCCCTTCCCTGGCTGTCGGAGATATAGACGGGAACGGACTTGACGATATCGTATGCGGAGGATCCGCTTTTCACAGCGCCCAATTATTTTTACAGCAACCGGACGGACGCTTCCTGCAAAAACCCCTTTTGACGGAAGCGGAAAGCAAAAATAAAAAATGCGATGACCTCGGCATCTTGTTGTTTGATGCAAACGGTGACGGCCATCCTGACCTGTATATTGCCGGGGGAGGATATGAATATGATCATAACAATAGCAACTACCGGGACCGGCTGTACGTGAATGATGGGAAAGGGAATTTCGTACTTGATTCCACGGCCCTGCCTGTCAATTTCACCAGTAAGTTTTGCGTGCGTGCAGTGGACTATGACCACGACGGGGACCTGGACCTGTTTGTTTCCGGCCGGGTGGACCCCTGGCATTATCCCCAGGCGGTCTCCAGCTTCATTTACCGGAATGACTCGAAGAACGGCCATATCGTATTTACGGATGTCACTGCCACGGTGGCCCCGGATTTGTTAAAGATAGGGATGGTATGTGATGCCATCTGGACGGATTTTGACAATGATGGCTGGCCCGNNGGCCCGACCTGGTATTGGCCGGGGAGTGGATGCCAGTCACCTTCCTGAAAAATGACCGGGGGGTATTTAAAAATGTTACATCGTCCACCGGCATCGCCGGTCATACCGGGTGGTGGAATAGCATTGCTGCCGGGGATTTTGACAATGACGGAGATATAGACTATATCGTAGGAAACCTGGGGGAGAATTCTTTTTACCGGGCCAGCGACCGCTATCCCGTGCGGGTCTATGGAAAGGATTTTGACAATAATGGCGTATATGACATGATCACCTCCCTATATCTTCCGGATAGCAACGGAGAGAAACGGGAGTTTCCGGCCGAGACCCGGGATGATGTATTAAAGCAGATGAGCTCTTTACGCAGCCGCTTCCCCACCTATCGCTCCTTCGCCGTGGCTACGATGGACCAGGTGCTGACGAAGGAACAGAGGAAGGGCGCCGTCATACTCGCTGCCAACGATTTTAAAACTTCCCTGCTCCGGAATGATGGTCATGGGAAGTTTACCCTGATCCCCCTGCCGATGGAGGTGCAGCTATCTATTATAAATGGCATGGTGGCGGCGGATTTTGATGGGGATGGAAAACTGGACCTGGTGATGAATGGCAATGATTATGGAACGGAGGTGACGTCGGGCAGGTATGATGCGCTGAATGGGCTGTACCTCTCGGGGGATGGAAAAGGAGGTTTTGTGGCGCGATCCATATTGGAGAGCGGGATTTTCATACCGGGGAATGGCAAGGCCCTGGTCCGGTTGAGAGGCGCAGGGGGCAAGACCCTGCTGGCTGCCGGTCAGAACAGTGGGCCGTTGAAGATCTTTGAGCAGAAGGTTTCCTTTCCCTGTTTGGCGCTGGAGCCTTCCGATGTCAGCGTACTGATCCATTACCGGAATGGGTCGGTGAGAAAGGAAGAAGCCTATTATGGAGCTTCTTTTTTGTCGCAGTCGGGACGATTCATAGACCTGGGTGACAGCGTAAGTTCGGTTGAAGTGACAGATCCGAAAGGGAAGAAAAGTGAGGTGACCCTCCACGGCAGAAATCATTAATGATTCCATTTAAAAGCACAAATACAGGGTGTTTTACACCCTGTTTTGTCTAACATTTTTGTCTAGTTTCCTCTGAAACCCATGCCCAGCGTGCTTTTTGTGGTCCCGTCCAGAATCGAACTGGAATCCAGGGCTTCGGAGACCCTTATACTATCCGTTGTACTACAGGACCGGATACTATTTCAACAGGCCATGGAGGTTGCTGCTGAATATTTTTACCGCGATGGCGAGCAAAACTACGCCAAAAAACTTACGAATAGCAATCATACCTGCCGGTCCCAGCATTTTTTCCAGCCTGTCCAGGGAACGGAGGACGATATATATGATAACCAGGTTGATCAGGATGGCCAGTA
>PLXD01000037.1 GCA_003151295.1 Chitinophagaceae bacterium
TCAATGCTACCCCTGTTAAGTCGCAGAATGGATTGACCTGGGATGTCCTCATTAACTGGGCTACTTTTAAAGAGACCCTGAAATCCATATATGGCAGCCAGACAGGTTTGACCCTGGGCAACCATATTTATCATGTTGGAGAACGCCTGGATGATTTTTACAGCACCAAGTTTGTACGCGATGGGTCAGGAAATATCGTTTTCAGCGGCGGTGCTCCCTTGTCATCTCCCGGCGGTATCAACAACAATGGATTCCTCGGACATCTGAATCCTGATTATACCTTCGGTATCAACAACCGGTTCTCTTATAAGAATTTCAGTTTCAGTTTCCAGGTTGACGGAAGGGTAGGCGGTAAGATCTATGACGACATTTGGTACCATGCTATGAACGGCGGTACGGCCATCGAATCCGACCAGGGCGCCTTCGGCATAGCCCGTCTCGCGGACTGGAATGAAGCCAAATCGAACGGAGGAACCCTTCCTTCAACTTATAAAGGAGCTTATGTAGGAAATGGATCTGTGATTGTCACGGGAACACCGACGTATGTTAACGGACAGATCACCAATTTAAAAGATCTGACCTTTGGGCCCAACCAGACTCCTTACATCCTGCAAAACTTTATATCCAGCGGGCTGGGGTCCAATTTCGATGAATATTATACGATCAGCCGGACATTTGTGAAACTGCGGGAAGTACAAATAGCCTATTCGCTTTCCAAAAAAGCACTTGGCAGAAGCTTTATAAAGAGTGCTACATTTTCCATCGTAGGCAGGAACCTGCTCTATTTTGCCAAACGCAAAGATTTCGATATCGACCAGTATGCCAGCGGCTTCAATGCTACCGACAGATCTACGACCGGTACTTCCGGAGACGTGACGCTGTCTTCTCCTACATTCCGCCGCTATGGCTTTAATCTAAACCTGGGTTTTTAATCACATCAAAAAAAATCAGTCATGAAACCTAGCATAGTTAATAAAAATAATTATTTACGAATGAAAAATGCAGTAAGGACTTCCATGCTGTTGGCAGGGTTCGCTATCCTGGGCCTCGTAAGTTGTCAGAAAGGCAACCTGCAGAGCAATCCCAATGTGGCAAGCACCTCCTCCACAGTGCCGGCTTCCCTGATCCTGAGCAGGATCACGAACGAATTATACCAGGGCGGTGGAGTGCTGGACGGAATCGCCGGCAACCAGAATGAAGGACCCTGGAACCAGATCATGCGCTGGAACCAGTACTTTGTATCCAACTATACCTATTATTGGGGCGCGAATGCCTATACCTGGTCCAATTCAGCAACTGCTTACAGCGTTCTTAAGTATACAGAATTATTGGAACAGCAGGTGAAGACTCAGTATGGTGCTACCGCCAATCCCTATGCGTCCCTGGCGAAGTTCTTCCGGGCCTATGTATTCATCTGGTATACGCAACGCGTAGGGGATATCCCGATGAGCGAAGCCGGGAACGCCAGCATCACGACGCCCAAATACGATAGCCAGCATGATGTGTATAAGAACAGCCTGGCATTGCTGGATACGGCCAATACCATGATGGGTGCCTTAATAACGACGCCGGCGATAGGGAGTTCCGTGGTCGATGCAACCGGTGATATTTTTGGCATGACCTATCTTCAGTGGCAAAAGGTCATCAATAGCTTTAAGCTTCGCGTCCTGATCAGTTTGAGCAGAAGGGCTACGGATAATGCCGACCTGAATATTCCCACCCAGTTCGCCAATATCATCAACAATCCCACCCAATATCCTATCATGACCGGGAATAGTGACAACTGGATCTACAAGTTCCTGTCGTCTCCTGCTAAGAATAATTACCCGTTGTTCCCCAACTATACTCCTTTTGTCGGGTATGCGGCGATGGGTAATACATTCCTGGACCTGACCACCTCCAGCAATGACCCCAGGACTTTTATTGTCGCCAGCCCGGCGCCAGCCCAGATCAACGGCGGCAAATCCTATACTGATTTTTCGGCTTATGTAGGCGCCGACATCGGCCTGTCCTTATCGAATCTCAGCGCCAATACCCAGGGGGGAACGTATTCCTATCATAATTATCTCCGCTATTATGCCACCCAGGCCGGCGGTCCGAATACTAGCGGGACTACCTGCGAACCTTATATCATATTGGGCTACCCGGAATTATGCTTCAATATCGCCGAAGCAGCCAACAGGGGCTGGGTACCGGGTGTGTCGGGAAGCACCTGGTATACCAACGGGATCAATGCCTCTATGAACTGGTATGGTTTAAGCGATGGAGCCACGGTAACGGNNATTGGGTCCTGTGACGGTCAGTGTTTCCAACTTCCTGAGCAATCCCAATATCGTATATGCCGGAGACAATGCGGCAGGCCTCACTCAGATCCTCCAGCAAAAATATGTTGCTTTCTGGCAGAATTCCGGATGGGAAGCCTATTATAACTGGCGGAGAACGGGGGTGCCTACTTTCTCCCAGGGTGGTCCGGGCATCGGCACCCCCAACAATCAAATTCCCATCCGTTGGC
>PLXD01000492.1 GCA_003151295.1 Chitinophagaceae bacterium
CTTCCAGGAATTTGGATTTCAGCCTTTCGGCCATGCAGCCAAGCACCCCGATCAACATCCCGGGTCTATTTTTCTTGGCCTGCCTGAACAAATGCAATCTGTTGCGTACCGTCTGCTCCGCTTTTTCGCGGATGGAACAGGTATTCACGAGCACAAGGTCCGCATCCTCATAATTCCGAGTGGCCCCATAGCCATTCTCATGCAAAATAGACGCAACGATCTCGCTGTCTGCGAAATTCATCGCACAGCCATAGCTCTCTATATAGAATTTTTTCTGGTAACCATTCGGATTCGAATCAAAAGGAGTGTAAGACTCCCCCTGTCGATTTTCCTCGTGGACCGCTGTTCTCACTGGCTCAAACATCCTTTAAGCTGATTTTGAAGGGCAAAGATAGGTAAAAAGAAAGTTGCCGTGACAAGTTGACATGAAAAAAGGCCATCGTTTACGATGACCTTTGGAGCGGAAGACGAGGCTCGAACTNNCTACAGCTTGGGAAGCTGTCGCTCTGCCAAATGAGCTACTTCCGCTTATCTTAATCTATAATACCCGATTAATCTATAATATCCGTAAATCTACCCCATCTTCACCTTTTCCAAACCGATCTTTTTCCCCAGCCAGCTATTCTTTACAGGGATGATCCAATGGTCCTGCAATTCCTGCTTTGTCCCCACAATATTATTAAAATAAAGTGTGTCCGCATCAATAATATTGTTTTCCACGGAATAATTTATTTGCGACAGCGGTAATAACTGTAAGCCTTCTCCGATGACGAATGCCAGCAATTGACGGTCGAAGAGATTAACACCGTATTGTCCTTCGATCTCCTTGACAACCCTTACGGAACTATCGGTGCTGCATCCGCTTACGCCGGAAGCTGTCTCGTCGGCCATCAGGACGATGAACTGGTCGAAAAAGAGATGGGCATAGCCTGTAACCGGGGTGCCATGCGTTTTCCAACCTTGTACAAAGGCGTGCAGGGTCTCTTCGATCTGCCGGGCTTCGCCGGCCTTGAAAGGCTTGTTGCTCTGGTAGATCCACACCCGTGAATCGCCGGCAAAATCAGCCGGAAGCCATTCCTTATAATTGAGGTTCATCCTGCAAAGTTAAGGGATAATGAATAAAATGGCTCATACAATGACCGATGCAATTAACTCTGCCAGATCCATCACTTTAACCTGGTCTTCCTTTTCCCCGTGCTTTACACCGTCGGTCATCATCGTGTTGCAGAAGGGACAAGCCGTAGCAATGATTGTAGCTCCTGTCTCTATGGCCTCCGTTGTTCTTTCGAAATTGACCCGGGTGGAACCCTTTTCCTCCTCCTTGAACATCTGGGCGCCGCCGGCTCCGCAACAGAGGCCCTTACTACGGCAACGCTTCATTTCAACCAGTTCGGCATCCAGGGCCTCAAGCACTTTACGGGGCGCCTCATAGATCCCATTGGCCCTGCCGAGGTAACAACTATCGTGGTAGGTGATACGCTGACCTTTAAAGGAACCGCCCTCTTTCAGGATGATCTTTCCCTGGTCGATCAGCTGCTGCAGAAATGCGGTATGATGCATCACTTCATAATGACCGCCNNTAGCTCTTCTTTTCCCAAAATAGCATAACGGGTCCCTGTCTTATTAAGTATTGCGGCAAAGGCTCTGGTGATCTTCTGTGCACGCTGATCAAAACTACCGGCGCATCCGACCCAGAACAAAATCTCAGGCGTTTCTCCTTTTGCCGTCATTTCGGCCATTGTTACTACCTGCATGAAGTTTTTTTTGTAAACCTACATTAAAATGCCAACACAGACAATGGATTGTAAAATGTAACTTTATACACTAAATTGCCTTTCTTTTTATGCCTGTCGAAGACAAAATGCTGTTGTTACGGAATTACGATCTTTGGTGCAACCTGAAGGACGAAGATTACGATACACTTAAGATCGAACATCGTTTCATCGAAGTACCGAAGGGGCAATACATTTATTTTGAAGCCTATAATCATAATAAAGTCTATTTCCTCAAGGAAGGATATATCAAGATCGGCTATATTGACCAGGACGGAAAAGAGAAGATCAAAGAGATCATCCGGCAAGGGGAACTTTTCGGGCAATTCAGCCTGGAACGGGATAACCTGCACGGCGAATTTGCCCAGGCTTACAAGAACGATGTCAGCATCTGCGCTTTTACCATCGAAGATTTCGAAAAGCTACTCAAAAACCGACCTGACCTGGCCCTGAAATACAGCAAACAGGTCGGGGCTAAATTGCGCAATATCGAGAACCGGCTGATCAACCTTCTGAATAAAGACGTAAAAGCCCGCCTGGTAGATTTTCTTTGGCAACTGGTAGCCCAGGACCTTGGGGAAAACACCACAGAGGGATTCTGCATACCCAACTACCTGACCCATGAAGACATCGCGAACCTGATCGGCTCCAGCCGCCAAACGGTGACCACCATGATCAATGAGCTGGAAGAGGAAAAAATCCTCTCCTATAACCGTCAAAAGATCTGCTTCCTGGATGTTAAAAAGTTACAAAAGCTCGTGAGTGACTAAGAAAAATATGCCTGACAATCAGGTATTAAACCCATTTATGATATTTATGAAGCATCTCGTATTCTTCTTTTTATTCCAATGCTTAGGAACGGTTCTTTTCGCACAACATTATACACCCAGGGACGATGGATCCAAAGTAGGTTTTAAGATCAGAAATTTCGGATTTAACGTTGAAGGCTTCTTCAAAGGTTTACAGGGCGATATCCACTTCGATCCGAATGATCCCGCCCATTCTTCTTTCGATGTGAGCGTAGACGCAGCCAGCGTGAACACCGATAATGAATTGAGAGACTCCCATCTGAAAAAAGAGGGATACTTCGATGTCCAAAAACATCCGCATATCCGTTTCGTATCGACTAAAGTCATGGCATCGGGGAAGAACGGTTGTTTCGTCCTCTACGGGAAGCTGACTATTAAAGATCAAACGAAGGATCTGTCCTTTCCCTTTACTGCCACTCCCTTGAACGGTGGAACTATTTTCAGCGGGGAATTCAAGATCAACCGAAGGGATTTCGGGATCGGCGGATCGAGCACTATTTCGGATGAGTTGACCGTATCATTGAATGTTATGGCTCTTCGCTGATTCAATTATCCCTCGCTAACCCATTTATCCCGGTCATCCGGGCTGAATTTCCAGGGGGCAAAATTATTCTCTACATTTCCGAAAAGGTTATTCCATTCCTGTGGGGCATTGCTGTCTTCCATGATCAGGGAGCGCCGCATTTCCAGGATAATTTCCAACGGGCTTATGCTGACGGGGCATTCTTCCACACAGGCATTGCAGGTTGTGCAGGCACGCAATTCCTCCACACTGATATAGTTCAGCAGGGATTTGCCATCCTCCTTGAATTGGCCATTCCTCCTGATATTCCTGCCGGCTTCATCCAGCCGGTCACGGGTGGACATCATGATCTTTCTCGGGGACAGCAATTTCCCGGTCAGGTTTGCGGGACAGGCGGCACTGCACCTCCCGCATTCGGTACAGGAGTATGCGTCCAGCAAATTCCTCCAGCTCAGGTCAAAAACATCTTTAGCGCCAAATTTAGGCGGGACGGCTGCTTCGGCGGGAGCTAGTTCCGGATGCATGGCATAAAGCAC
>PLXD01000061.1 GCA_003151295.1 Chitinophagaceae bacterium
TGATCAGCCCGGCGCCAAGCATGATACGGAAAGTCAGCCAGCGGAACAGTCCGATGATCGGCATCGGCGGTGCGCGCCTGGGAAACGGGCGCAGGTCGAGCAGGGGGCAGAGGAAGATCGCGAGAAACCCGGTTTCAAGGAGCTGGATCTCCCATCCATATCCATACCAGTCCTGCCCCACATGAACGAAGGACATGTAGAGAAACCAGAGAACGGCGAGTAGCGGCGCATTCGCAAAGCCTGCCACCACGACGCAGGAAAGTGCGAACCCGATCCNNAATGGCCGAACCAAAAAAGCGAGGGCAGCTGCGCGAAGCCGGCGCCGGGCGATCCGAGCCCATCTCCGACGCGGTCCAGGAACATCCCGACGGGAAGGAGACCATTGGCGCCGATCAGGGGGACGATCTGATTGATCGCCGCGAGAAAGGCTACTGCGTAGATCACTCCCAGCAGGCGAAGAATGAGAAAGCGGGTGAGCCAATAAGTTGGCCGGCTCTCACTCATATCCGTTGTGTTTTTATCTGAGGTTTTTCCATTCCCGGTTTCTTATATTATCAATGCAGTACAGGAAGCACAAGAAAAGAGGCATGGGCTGCATCATGATATATTCTTATAGTCGCTTTTTGAAAATCCTGATCATTACAAGTATAGATGTTCACGAATTTCTGCGGATTCCGGTCGACCAGCGGGAACCAGGAGCTTTGAATCTGCACCATGATACGGTGTCCCTTTTTGAAGGTGTGGGCAACATCATTCATGGTAAATTTTACTTCGGAAATTTTCCCGGGCACAAATGCTTCCGGTTTTTCAAAGCTATTCCGGTAGCGCCCGCGCATGATATCACCGCGCACCAGCATCTGGTAACCATTCATGATATAGCTTGGCCCCTGCACACCCGCGTCTTGTTCATATTCAAAATTGTCCGGGAATACATCGATCAGTTTGACGACGAAATCCGCATCGGTCGTCGAGATGCTTACACTAAGATCTGCGGTGATAGGTCCGCCAATCGTCAAATCTTCTTTCAGCGTATCGGTCTTATATACGAGCACGTCCGTCCTTTTGGCAGTAAAGCGCTGATCATCGATCATGTATTCTCTTGTACGGTTATTATGAATCCCTTCCGTATAGGGAACCGGTTTGGCAGGATCGCTCAGGTATTCGTCGGGGTTGTTCGCTGTCGCAGGCGGTGAAAATCCAAACTGGTTGTTTTCCTGCAGGTAAAGATTGGTCAACCGGGCGTTTTGCGGTGGCCACACGCCGAACTCATGCCATTTATTTTCTCCTGTAAAAAAAACGGTCGCTTTTGCCATGCTGTCCAAACTCCCTTCACCTTTAAGATAATAGTTGAAAAAAGGTATTTCCCTGTTCTGCTGAAACCATACCGAAGTATTCGACCCAAACCGGACATTCCCTAAATGCGTGCCATCGGGGCCTGCCCACTGACCATGGAACCACGGGCCAATGACCAGCTTATTCCTGGTTGCAGGGCTTTGTTTTTCTATTGCCTTATACACGTTCCATGCACCGAAGCAATCTTCGGCATCAAATAGCCCTCCCACCTCCAGCATGGCGGGTTTTACAGCATATAGCCCATTTCTCGTGTTGTGCGCTTTCCACCACGCGTCGTAATCGGGATGCTGCATGAACTCGTCCCATATCTGTATATTATTTTTTTGGACAATCTTCGTCATGTTGCTAAGCGCTCCCATCCGCAAATAAAAATCATAAGCGTCAGCGGTGAAGGCTGGAATAATACCCACTGCATTTTCTGCCGTCGGAGCCGGCCGTGGTTTGCCAATGCCAAATTCCACGAGAAAACCATAAGTATCATCCAGAAAAAACGCGCCGTTATGGTGCACATCGTCACCCATGAAAGCATCCGTTGTCGGCGCCTGGGGGCTAACAGCCATTAAAGCGGGGTGCCCGCTCAACGCAGCTTCCGTCGCGCAGAAGCCCGGATAGGAAATGCCAACGACACCCACTTTTCCGTTATTTCCCGGGACATTTTTTACCAGCCAGTCAATCGCGTCATAAGTATCGCTGGCTTCATCGGTATCGGACGTCGATTTTTTGTCTTTTATATATGCCGTAATAATGCGAAACTCGCCCTCGCTCATATAGCGGCCGCGCATATCCTGCGTAACCATAATATAGCCGTCTTTAAAATATTCCCGCTGGAACCTGTTCCACCAGGGACGCCAGTTATTTTCTCCGTAGGGAGCGCAGGAATAAGGGGTCCTGGTCAGCAGGATGGGATGTTTTTGAGTGCTGTCCTTGGGAATATACATCGACGTGAAAAGCCGGATGCCATCACGCATCGTGATATACTTTTCGATTTTGTAGTAGTGGCCCTTGATCCATGTACTGTCCTGTCCCATTAAGCCTGCAGAATACATCAGTAGCAATAAAACCCAAAAGTATTTCATGATGTTTTTATATTTTCCCGGTTAATATGCGGATACCAGTGTTTGGCTATTTCAGGGTCGGTAGGTCTTGGAGGGTCCTTTNNGGTCCTTTAATTCCACAGCGGGAAATAATTTGGTCGTAAATCCTTCAAAGTCTTTCGCCCACTCCTTGTGATGATAAACACAAACAGGCAGGCAAATAGAACAATAGTTATGAGCCGCAAAATAAGGAAAGCATTTTCCCGTATCCACCTTGTAGCGGTAATTGCCCAGATGATCTTTGCCCGCTTCCGGCGAACGCTCATCAGGAATGGCTTTAGCCGGGCAAAACTTGCGGCAGGCTTTGCAGGTATCGCAAAACGCAGCTATCCCCGCGTCTATGGGGCTGTCGGTCTGCAGTGGCATATCGGTGATCACACTGCCTAGACGAAACAACGGACCCATTTTGGGATGGATGATGGAGCCGTGCCTGCCGAGCTCTCCAAACCCTGCTTTGAGCGCCAGGGGAACATGCAGCACGTCGCTATCGCCGATGGGATGTTCAACCGTGCAGGCATACCCAAGGTCCCGGATATAGTCGGCAAGTTGAATGACAATCTCACCCAAAGAAAAATAAATGCGCAAACATTCTATCGCCGATTCATTCGATGGAACCTCCTGAAAATTCCGCCACAGCATTTTTTGCCCGATTACTATCGCATACTTTTCATTCACCACCCTGCCATTATAAATATCGGTTGCCTCTATCCCGGCAATACCGGCCTCATCGGCGCCAAGTTCAAATGCTCTCTTTTTGACGGCGGCAGCGGCTGATACGGGGCTTTCGAAAACAGTTTGTCGGGGGTTGACATTGCCGCTGAATTTTGGGTATTGATATTCTTTAATCTCATGAAGGATGGCATCGACTTCGGCAATATGAATGGTCCTGCCTCCGACCGAGCCATACCAATCTTCCCAGCTAAAAGGAGGAGGCGATTTTTCGGAACCGTTCATGTTTTTTAAATTATATACTCTATCCTGCACTACACTTCGAATATACATAAATTCTAATCCGTATCGCTACCATTTTTGGGAGCGCTTTCAAAGGCGGATTCCTCAATATGGCGTAGTATATCCAGACCCAATTTTTCACCGTCAAAACCGGCACATAATATGATTTGGTAGCCTTTATGAAATGCGTGGTAATAGTATGTATACGAAAGAATTCTTTCGGGTATTCGTTTAGCCATCTCGGTTTTCTCGAAGGACACATCGCCGATCACACCATTTACCGTCCTTTCTTCCATAGAAACCCGTGAATACATTTTATTTACTATTCTGAAATAATTCAATCGATTTTGTAATAATTCATAATATTCGGCTTTCGCTTCACTAGAGCTGCGGTCTTTAAGGGGAATTATAATGCCGGACATGAAATAGTTTTCAGCGTTAATCAATACAACGCCTTTGCCTTTCTGTGAGGCATGAAAAGATCCCTGATCGTTTCATATGTGATTTCAAAATGCCTATACATAGTAAGCTGGTTTCATTGTGGGTTAGTCTTTCTTTTGATTTTCCATGCAGAAAACAGCCAGATCACTATCATCGGAATCGTTACCGCTAAAATGACCTGCAATATCACATGGACCGCCTCCCTCAGTACGTTGTGCAATGCATAAACGATAAACAGGTAGCCAATAATTATCGCGATTGAAAATAATGCGTTTCTAAACCCGACCCATATACGAGAATCTTGCCAATATAAGTGCTTGTAGCTTTTGCATATTGAATGCATTATCGACACATGACTGGAAAAACAGTGTTTGCTTCTTGTCAGTACTGTCTTTGATCAAATTTAATTGTATTTCCAGGCGGAGATATTCTTTCTGATCCAGTAGTCCCAGGAGTCGCTTGTTAAAAGCAGTCTCCATCTCGTTTTACTGTAGGATTTTCAACGAATCATTCGTTAGAAAGGCAACGCCAGGGTCACTCAATCCGTCACTACTTGATAATTAGCAGCTCGAAAATTAGTAAAATGTTCGAAATGTTTATTAAGGTTGACCCGACTGGTCGAATATCGACCCGTTTTGAAAATTTGAGAAAACCAACTGCAATAATCATATGAACCGGGTCACTTGGAATAGAGCCTTGTCTGGTCATCAAATATTTGATAATCAAATAAATGCAAGCATATTGACTTATTTGAGGTTAATTAGGTCGCCCGAGTGACCTAATTAATGTAAATTGCGACATCTGAATGACCTAATTAATAATTTATGGACATACCGCGGTTATTGGAGAAGAAAATTGAAGCCGAGCTAGGCAAGGAAAAAGTAATCATGTTATACGGTACACGTCGTACCGGTAAAACCACCATTATTGAACACATTGCCGCCAGGCATGGCAATGATGCGCTTTTACTGCAAGGCGAGGATATGCAGGTAGCGGCTTTGTTACAGCAAAGAACGGTGGCAAATTATAGCCAATTAACCAAGGGAAAGAAAATCGTGATTATAGATGAAGCCCAGGCTATCCCGGAAATTGGAAAGATCCTGAAACTGATGATAGATAGTGTCAAGGGTATTACCATCATTGCAACAGGCAGCAGCAGCTTTGACCTGGTATATAGTACCGGAGAGCCTTTGGTTGGTCGGAATATCGTATATCATTTATACCCCATCGCCCAAATTGAATTATCTGTCACGGAAGACAAACTTACTACCATCCGTAATCTTGAACAAAGATTAATTTACGGCAGCTATCCTGAGTTATGGCACCTTACAAACCAGCAGGAACAGGAGAACTATTTGAAACAAATGGTAAATAGTTATTTACTAAAAGATCTGTTGACAATGGAAAATGTCAAAGGTGCCGATGTCTTGTTCAAATTACTCCAATTGCTGGCCTGGCAAGTAGGAGGCCAGGTAAGCACCAGCGAATTAGGAAATGCGCTTCAATTGAATAAAATTACGGTAGAACGTTATCTGGATCTGCTTTCCAAAGTATTTATTATTTTCCCTTTGAACGGCTATAGTAACAACCTGCGTAAAGAAGTCAGTAAAAGCAAAAAATGGTACTTTTATGACAACGGGATCCGCAATGCATTGATTAATAATTTTAGTCCGCTTCAAAGCCGGAATGATGTCGGTCAATTATGGGAGCAATATATATTAGGCGAACGAATGAAGTACAATAGCTACCGTGGATATCAACCCCAATATTTCTTTTGGCGCACCTATGATGGGCAGGAAATCGATCTGCTGGAATTGGATAACAAACAACATCTGCAAGCGCTCGAATGCAAATGGCAGAGTCAGAAGGTCAAAATTCCTGCGGCCTTTGCAAAGGCCTATCCGGGAGCCGATTTTACAGTGATTCACAAGGATAATTACCTGGAGTGGATAGTTGAAGGCATTTAAGTTGATAAGGATACTCTATAAACAACTCGTCATCCTAACAACCTTAATAATATATTTCCTTTTTTAACCGTTAAATTATAAGTTGCCCCAATAAACTTTGCCCCATTTGGCGATATTGACTAAAAATAGGGTGATTTATTTTTGCATCGCCTGGTACTTTTCCTATAAGATCATGTATTGTACTATTATAATTAAAGAAAATTGACAGAACTGCTTGGGGATCGTCATTTATTTTTCCACCCGCTTGTTCCGCGATGTCCTTTAATTGTTTGCCGATGCTCAGTCTGTTCTCTGTTAAAGAAAGATCTTGGTTAGGGCCACCCCAAATTTCATCTGCCTCCATATCATCTTGGTCGTCATCCTCCCAATTACATATGATACAAATTTCATAGCCCCCGCGTTCGGAAAGTGTCGGGAAAGCACAGCCCGGACAAGTGAATAGCTGAACGTCATTATTTTTCAAATAAACGGAAAACAAATTACGCCGTTCAAAAAATGCCGAAAGAATAGCTCTTTGCTCTTCCCTTAAATTTGACGAATCAACCTTTTTAGGGTATGTATTACTCATTCATTGAAATTCATTAAGGACAACTGACAATTCGAGCATACAATATGGTTGACCTTATAGTAAACTATCAGGCGATCCTTATGTTACCCGAACCAAAACGGTTGATTCCTCAAGAGTCAGCTTCTCTCCTGGGCGCGCATCCATCTTTCGGGGATCTCATTGTTACTGGCCAGCAGGTAGTCCTTATAGGAGCAGGCAATATATTTCTTATCCGGCAATTGCATCCACCAGCGATTGGTCCTCTTGCTTTGGAGAAATACCGTCTCCACTTCTGCAAAAGCCGTATGATATTCTATGAAGAAGTCTTCTTCATGCAGGGGGGCTTCCTTGCGGCCGCGGCTTTTACCATCCACCAGGTACCAGATCATATGGCTGATCTGTTTGGCCGTCAGGTGGTTTTTATCCTTTGCCGGAATATACCCATAGATCCCGACACTACTGACCTGGTGGCTAAGGCCGGCATAGCGCATCAGGATACAGGCCTCTTCCCCGCTGAGGCCATTAGGCGATACAAGGCTGGCCGGGGAATAAGCGTTTGCAATCGCTGAGATATCGAAACTGAACAGGCTCGAATTACGGATCACCGGCTCCATTTCTTCAATACTCTCCTTTACGGTTCCGATCCTGAAGCAATCGAACCTCAGCTTATCCATCGTCTCGAGCATGTGAGGATGCACGTAGTAGCTTTGAAAAGCGATATGGCTGTAATGACGGATATAATTCGGCTCCGCGGTAAGCATCTCCATCAGGAAATTGTTGTTACGATGTAAGGAGTTGATATCAAGGTCTATCAATGCGTCTACGCAGGTAGCTTCAATAATCTGCTTCTTTTCCGAATAAGAATAGTACTGAGAGAGGGTAAGATCATGGGTGCCACCCAGGATAACGACTGTTTTGCCGATAGCGGTCAGTTCCATCACCACTGTTTTCAGGGCGGCATGTGTATCGGCGAGGCTGGCTCCTGAACGAATATTGCCGGCGTCGGCGAGCTTAATATCCGTATGCCACCAGAAAAGCTGGTAGAATTGTTGCCTGATCGCATCCGGGGCGCTGTGGTCCCTGGTACTACTGCCGATACCCCGTTCTTCCCCGCAGCCTACAATCACGATATCGGCTTCAAAAAGANNGATCATTTTGCCGATCTGCCCATCTTTGTATCCTTCGTCCTGCGAAAGCTCATCCAGGCTCACTGGTTCCAGAAAATCGCTTATATGAAGATTACGCGGCATGAGTTCTGATTTGCAGCAAACCTACATTAAAATGCAAATCCGCATACAGGAAAATATTTTTCCCCTTTCTTGGGGAGGGGGTATCTTTGCCGGATGGAGCAACTGTTACAACAGATAGAAGCTTATAAGCAGGAGATCCTCTCAATTGCTCCCGATGGTGCGGAAGCGCTGGAAGCCTACCGGATAAAATTTCTTGGAACCAAAGGGATCCTGAAAAGCCTCTTCGCCGGGATGAAGGACACCCCTGCCGATCAGAAAAAAGAATTCGGGCTGTTGCTCAACGAGATCAAGCAATTGGCGGAAGGCCGCTATGAAAGCTGGAAACAGTCTCTGGAAGGCAGCCCCGATACGGGGGAAAAGATCGATCTGACCCTTCCGGGCGATCCCCTACCCCTGGGAAGCCGTCATCCTATCAGCCTTACCCGTGACAAGATCGTGCATATTTTCGGCCGGCTGGGATTCTCCGTGGCGGAAGGTCCTGAGATTGAGGACGACTGGCATAATTTTACCGCCCTGAACCTGCCTGAAAATCACCCTGCCCGGGACATGCAGGACACTTTTTATATACACCAGCATCCCGATTGGTTACTACGCACCCATACGAGCAGCGTCCAGGCCCGTGTCATGGAAAAGCAGAAGCCTCCTATCCGGATCATCTGCCCCGGTCGTGTCTACCGGAACGAGACCATCAGTGCGAGGGCCCATTGTTTTTTCCACCAGACGGAAGGCCTGTACGTAGATGAAAATGTCTCTTTTGCAGACTTGAAGCAAACCCTGTATTTCTTCGTGCAGGAAATGTTCGGGAAGGATGTAAAGATCCGTTTCCGGCCTTCTTATTTCCCTTTCACGGAACCCAGTGCGGAAATGGATATCACCTGTCTCATCTGCGGCGGCAGCGGTTGCAATATTTGCAAGCATACCGGTTGGGTGGAAATTCTCGGCAGCGGGATGGTACATCCGAAAATGCTGGAAAACTTCGGCATCGACCCCAATAAATACACCGGTTTCGCTTTTGGAATGGGAGTCGAAAGGATCTGCCAGGTGAAGTACCGTATCAATGACCTCCGTTTATACTCACAAAACGATGTAAGGTTCCTCAGCCAGTTTACCGCGGCGACGTGAACAGAAAATTATGCTCCTAAACTCTTTTTGACTGGAAATATGTATATAAGCAACCTGGGATAGAAAAGGATGGCTTCGTCCTTAAGCAAAAATCTCGATTCCTAAAGCATCTTTATCTTTGCCTTCAAAATCAATTAGCATGATCCGGACAATCTGCGTTTGTGGAGCNNGCAGCCTGCAGTTGCTTGTGGATAAAAACAGGATCGATGACGCAGGTCGGAAAGAGATCCTGGAACGACTGGTCTTCACATACGCCATTGAAGACTGCGTCTCGGATTTCGTAATCGAGGCGATCATTGAGCAGCCGCAGGCAAAGCACGACCTTTTTTGATCGTTTATCGGCGCTCAACCGGCCGGATACGATCCTGGCCACCAATACCTCCTCGCTGTNNCACGCCCCTATTACCTGGAAGCGCTTCGCCTGGTTGAACAGGGTTGGGCCGGCATTGAAACGATCGATGCTCTTATGGAAGCCAGTGGATTCAGGATGGGACCTTTCCGGTTGATGGATCTGATCGGCAATGACGTGAACTATGCCGTGAGCTGCTCGGTCTACAAAGCACTGGGCGAGCCTGAGCGGTTAAAGCCATCCGCCCTGCAGGAACAAAAAGTACAAAACGGGGAATTGGGAAGAAAGGCAGGCAGAGGCTATTATGACTATGGCGGTAATCCATAGCAGCAGGATTATTGCAGCAAGATCATAACAGCCGGATAAAGAGTATCTTCGCAAATACTTTTGACTGATCAAAACCTTCAATCCATCGATTTGAAAGTACTCATTACAGGAGGGACCGGTTTTCTCGGTTCTTATATTATCCAGGAACTGGTAAAGAGCGCGTATACCGTAAGGGCTATCCGCCGCAGCCATAAACTGCCTTTCTTTATCCCTGCCGATGTTTTCGGCAAAGTCGAATGGCTGGACGGCGATATTCTGGACATTCCCTCCCTGGAAGAAGCAATGGAAGGGGTCGATGCCGTCATCCATGCGGCGGCTAAAGTCTCTTTTAGCCCCCGGGAAAAATGGGAGCTATACAAAACAAATATCGTGGGTACGGCCAATGTGGTGAATGCCTCGCNNAGTGGCCGCCTTGAGCAGAACGGCCGGTAGCGAGATCGTGCAGGAAGGCAAACAGTGGGAGGAAAACATCTTCCAAACGCATTATTCCGTCAGCAAATACCAGGCGGAAATGGAAGTATGGCGGGGGATGGGGGAAGGACTTAAAGTTGCGATCGTAAATCCGTCCACCATCCTGGGCTTCGGGGATTGGAACAATACCAGTTGCGCTATTTTTAAGAGCGTATACAATGAATATCCCTGGTATACCGAGGGTGTGAACGGCTTCGTCGATGTGCGGGATGTGGCCCGGGCAGTCGTCCGCCTGCTGGAATCGGATATAGAAGGAGAACGATTCATCCTGAATGGAGACAATTGGACCTTCCACCGTTTATTCGACTGCATTGCCGATAGCTTCGGCAAAAAACATCCTTCCCGGGAAGTCACTCCTTTTCTGGCTTCCATCGCCTGGCGCCTCGAAAGGATCAAATCCGCATTCACCGGTAAATCTCCGCTCCTCACCCGGGAAACTGCGTCCATATCGCTAAGAAAGAACCGGTTCGACAACAGCAAGTTCCTGGCGCAATTCCCCGGATTCAGCTTTACGACACTCGATCAGACCATTTCTTCGGCATGCAAATCCTATCTGCAGGATGCGCAGCGTTGATGATAAGATGTACATCGCTGAATATGGGAATAAAATACTTGCTCATAAACTTCGGAGTCCTGCAGGACTTTTATAATTTCATTACCTAAACGAATCCCATGAAACCGCGCCTTACCATAAAATCTCTTTTTTGCACCTGCATCTGTCTTTTATTGTCATTGCCCCTTTTATCGCAGGATAAGTATTTCACTGTCACCGGCCAGATCGTGGATCAAAAGACCGGACAGCCTATGCCCGGCGCTTCTGTATTCTGCCAGAATACGACGGTGGGTACGACTTCCAATAACGAGGGCCATTTTTTTCTCCGGATGGNNGGGTACGATATGATCGTCTCCTATACGGGATATGAGACAAGGGTGATCCGCATCAGCAATGGCAATAAAGAAAACGACTCCTTGCACATAGAACTGAAAGAGCAGGATAAAAGCATGGGTGAAGTCGTCGTCGCAGGAAGCGCCCTGGTAGCCGACGGATGGGAAAAATACGGCCAGTTCCTTTTCGATAATTTTATTGGCACCAGCCCCAACTCGGAACAATGCACCATCGAGAACAAAGAGGCCCTTAAATTCTATTTCTATAAAAAAAGAAATAAGCTGAAGGTAAAATGCGATACGAACCTGATCATCATCAACAATGCCCTGGGGTACAAAATAAAATACCAGCTGGATTCCTTCGTCTACGAATATAGCACCGATGTCTGCTCCTATATGGGCTATCCCTTCTTCGAAGAACTGACCGGGACACCCGAACAACAGGCTGTCTGGAAGCAAAACCGGCGGAATGCCTACCTGGGTTCCCGCATGCACTTTATGCGAAGCTGGTATGACAGCACCCTGAAGGACCAGGGATTCAGTATCGAACTGCTCGATAGCAATAATAACCAGCACGCCGCCTTACTGAAAGATCCGTATGACAACAAATTTTATGGGGTCGACAGCGGAGAGGTGCAGATCAATATTAACGGCAAGATCCGGATCAACTATACTAAAAGGCCGCCTGACAAAAAATACCTGACGGACCGTAATTTTCCGGCGGCCATGAAGCAGCAAATATCCGTCGTGGATATCGCAGATGGTTTCGTGATCGATCAGAATGGGTATTTCTACGATCAGGCCGATCTGACCAATATAGGCTACTGGTCCTGGAAGAAATTTGCCGATGTAGTGCCCTATGATTATATTCCTGATTAAGGGAAACTTTTAGGCCGGCATTTTCTTCGAATCCCGGTTAGCCCATGACTTTTTTCCAGAGCTCGGGAATGCGCTTGATCCAAACGAGTTCCCTCTTTTTGACACCGGCATCCTCGGCGGGAGACCCG
>PLXD01000027.1 GCA_003151295.1 Chitinophagaceae bacterium
GCTACTTTCAAACTGGAAGCCGGAACTTATACTACACTAAGCAGTGATTGATTTCATCGTCCTTGCCTTCATTCCCGACCGGTCACATCTCTGGTCAATTCATTCTTTTCTTCAGGGAGCTCACCTGCTCCTGCAAGTTGCTGACCAGGCTGGCCAGTTGATTGACATCCCATCTTTGCTGGGTATTGGCCTTGCTGATGATCATCTGTGCCCTCCACACTTCCAGGACATCGTCCGCGTTTACACTATAGGGCTGATAGGCAGTGTTATCGCTGACGAGAGTGAGCTTACTCTTAGACTTATTGTTTTTCATGACCCTTTTGTATACGATCCCCTCATTGCGTGAAACCACTACATAGGTTTGGTTGCTCTTTACTTCTTCCAGGTCGTCCACTTTCTCCCCGACAATCACCGAACCGCTGGTCGTAGGCAGCATGGAATCTCCTACGATCTCGAAGGCCCGGTAAGTCCCCGAAGCCAGCATAGGCAATGTGAAGGTATTCAGCTCATCCAGGAATTCCGGATCCGCATACCCGGCAAGGTAACCGGCAGCAGCCTTGACCGGCACGAGTTGGATCTCATTGGAAGCGGAACCGAGTTTCTGAGCCCTTCTCTTGGCAAGATAACTGCTGCCCCTCGTATCGGCCAGCTCCTTACGCAACAGCTCATCCAGGGTAAGCTTGAACATATCGCCCGTCGTTTCCAGCACATCGATGCGAGGTTCGGCTCTCTCTTCTTCATAGGCGCCCAGGAGGGAACGTTTGATCCCGAGTTTGCCTGCAAACTCTTCCTGCGTCCATCCCCGCAGCTTGCGGAGATATTTTAGGTTTTTTCCGGCTGTAGACATACACTAACTTATTTAGTTTATACCTAAAATTACTAATTTCTTTAACAATTTCAAAATTTCCTTTTCAATTGTAAATATCTAATATATTCCACCTGGCTATTCAGCCCGGAATCGGCCTATAAGCGGCCCTACAGGTATATCTTTAGGCCGCCGCTTTTTCTGCTCATCCCGTTGCTTTTTCGTAACTTTGCCGTTCTGTCAATTTGGCTGGCCCCTCATTATAGCACCATATTTGACATTGTACCAGGTTTACGATAGTAATAATCTAAAAAATCAAGCGACGGTTATATGCTAGGTTTCATTTCAAAAATATTCGGAGGCAATAAGTCTGAAAAAGATATCAAGATCATTCAACCGCTGGTTGGAAAGATCAATCAGCACTTTGATTCTTATCAGTCATTGACAAATGATCAGCTTCGGGCTAAAACCCAGGAGTTCAAGCAAAGGATCCTGGATCATCTCAGCAATATTGATACGGAGATAGCCGAACTGAACAAAAAGGCCGAAGAACTGCCCTTTAGCGATATTTCCGGAAAGGATGTCATTTACCAGGAAATCGACCAGTTGCAAAAAGACAGGGATAAAAAGATCGAAGAGGTCCTGGATGATCTGTTACCGGAAGCCTTTGCCGTGGTAAAAGAGACTGCCCGCCGCTTTAAGGAAAACGGCGAGATCGGGGTTATGGCCGGCGATCTCGATAAAGAGTTGAGTGTGACCAAAAAAGACCTGGTCCGGATCGAAGGCGACCGGGCTATCTATAAGAATAGCTGGATGGCTGCAGGCAGCCTGGTCACCTGGAATATGGTACATTATGATGTACAATTGATCGGGGGATCCGTCCTGCATCAGGGCAAGATTGCCGAAATGGCAACGGGTGAAGGAAAGACCCTGGTATCGACCCTTCCGGCCTACCTCAACGCGCTTGCCGGACAGGGCGTGCATATTGTGACCGTAAATGATTACCTGGCCCGTCGTGACTCCGAATGGAATGGCCCTATCTTCGAATTCCTGGGACTGACCGTGGATTGCATCGACAAACACGAACCCAATAGCGAATCCCGGCGCAAAGCCTATCAGGCCGATATCACCTACGGCACGAATAACGAATTCGGTTTTGATTACCTGCGTGATAATATGGTGCATACGCCGGATGAAATGGTCCAGCGCAAGCATCATTATGCAATGGTAGATGAAGTGGACAGCGTACTCATCGATGATGCCCGTACGCCGCTGATCATTTCCGGCCCTGTCCCCAGGGGGGAAGACCAGCAATATCATATTCTGAAAGGACGTGTGGAAAAGCTGGTAGAGTTGCAGAAGAGGGTAGTCAACCAATTCCTGAACGAGGCGAAGAAAAAGATCGCCGACGGCAACGATGACCCCAAGGACGGAGGGCTGGCCTTAATGCGGGCTTTCCGCGGTCTTCCCAAGACAGGGGCCCTGATCAAGTTCCTCAGTGAACCGGGTATCAAGGTAAAGCTTCAGAAGACGGAGAACTATTACCTGGCAGATCAGCAGAAAGAAATGCCGAAAGTCGATGCGGAACTGTTCTTCCAAATCGACGAGAAGAACAATTCGGTGGACCTTACCGACATGGGTATCCAGATGATCACCCGTGAAGGGGAAGATCCCGATTTCTTCGTGCTCCCCGATATCGGCGTAAAGCTCGCTGATATTGAAAAAGACGAGTCGTCTACCGAAGATAAATTACAACGCAAAGAAGCCCTCTTAAATGAATACGCGATAAAAGCGGACCGTATCCATACCGTGCAGCAATTGCTGAAAGCCTATACCTTATTCGATAAAGACATAGAATACGTCGTAATGGAAGGGCAGGTGAAGATCGTGGATGAGCAGACGGGACGTATCCTCGACGGACGCCGTTATAGCGATGGTCTTCACCAGGCTATAGAAGCCAAGGAAAATGTAAAGATCGAAGCGGCCACACAGACCTATGCGACCGTCACCCTGCAGAATTTTTTCCGCATGTATCA
>PLXD01000596.1 GCA_003151295.1 Chitinophagaceae bacterium
ATATCATGATGCCGGAACTGGATGGCTATGGGGTATTGCATTTACTGCGAAAGAACCCGTCCACAGAAAATGTTCCGTTCATTTTTCTTACCGCTAAAACGGAACGGGGTGATTTCCGTAAGGGAATGGAAATGGGGGCGGATGACTATATCACCAAGCCATTCGACGATATCGAACTGTTGAATGCGATCGAGATCCGCCTGAAGAAACAGGATATCCTAAAAGCCAAATATGCTGACGGCGAAAAGGGAGCAAATGAACTGATCAGGGACCTCAATACTTCGGGCATGCTGAACATGCAATTGGACAACTATGAGACCGAAGATATCTCCAGGAAACTATCGCTCTATATGGAGGGCAGAAGGCCTAAATTCCTGTATTACCTCAAAAAAGGGAAAGTAAAAGCGTATCGTGTCCATGAAGACGGAAAGGAATATATCACCAACCTTTATACAGCGGGAGATTTTATAGGCTACCTGCCTTTGCTGGAAAACAGATCCTATGAGGACACAGCCATTGTGCTGGAAGATGCTGAACTGGCCTTGATCCCAAAAGAGGAATTCCTTACTGCAATTTATAAAGATATCAATATTGCCACTAAATTTATAAAGCTGATTGCGCAGAATGTGCAGGAAAAAGAAGAACGGTTGCTGAGCCTGGCCTATAGCTCGCTTCGCAAGCGGATAGCCAAAGCCCTGGTGGACATTCATTCCAAATTCACTAAAGATAAGCCCGATAATCAGCACCTCGATATTTCGCGGGATGATATCGCTCATTATGTGGGCACCGCCACTGAATCGCTGATCCGTACGCTCAGCGATTTTAGATCGGAAAAACTCATCGAGATCAAAGACGGTAAGATCAGGGTTACTGATATTAATAAACTAAACAATCTTTTATATTAGGGGTAAGTCCCTGCCCTATATAAGCTCCTGCTGCACGATCGCTCTTCAGAGTCCGACCCAGTCTGCTTCGAGCCCGTTTCGAAAGCGGCAGGTTGATATTTCCCTGCCATGCTCATTTTGATCTTTAAGGGTCCAGCTATCTGTCATGGTGGTTTCCATCCATATATTCCCGCCTTTTCGGAATACCTGTGCATAAAGGCTGAATTGATCCTGCAATTTTTTCTCCAGCTCATGAACCGTCATCTGGTCGGACAATTCTATTTCACCTTCCGGCAAACTTGTTTTACCGGCTTCGCTGATCTTCTGTCTGGAAGCGAAACGTTGATCGCCTGCTAAGTGCCTGCGGTAGCCACCCGTCTTAGCAAAAAAATCAATTTTCAGGAAGGGGTAGATCTTGTTAAATTCATCCTGTACCTCTTTGATCAGAAGATCTTTGGTAATAGATAGTTTCATACTGACAAAGGAACCATAATATATAAGTAAAAAATATGATCTAAAGAGCCGTGAAGAATGATTATAGTCAGAGGGCTGGGTGAGGCATGATTGGCGGGCGAGCAGGAATGAAGAAAATTTAGCCTTTTTGCCGTAGCTCTTTTTCCATCGTTATCGACTTGGGAAAAAGAATATTATTTTCCAGGTGTAAATGTTGTACCAGGTCGTTATCGATCCCGCGAAGCATAGAAAAACAGACCTTATGATTGATGCAAGCATTGGGGGGCGGAGTATAATCATGGGTAAGCTCCCTCAGGCGGCTCAATGATCTGACCGTTGCGTCATGCTCATGTTTCATGACATCCTCCACNNTGCTCTTATAGGCATGAACAATTTGTTTGATATACGGGAATATGATCTCTTCTTCCTGTGTAAGATGGGGAAGCATTGCCTTTACCAGGGCGTCAAACGCGTTTTCCAACTCAGGGAGCCAGTCATATTTTTTGCGGTGGCCTTCCGCGAATAGCTGCAGGCAATCCAGTGCTTCCGGCATGGCTGCCCTTAAATGGTCATGATGAATATGTATGATATAATCTACGAGAAAGCAAAGATCCCACTCGTTGAATTTCAAAGAATTGGAAATATAAATGTCCCGGATAGCGTCTTCCAGTTCCTGCTTTACCGTCGGGAGGTCAAGGCCTCTCATGGAACAAGCCACCTCCAATGGAAATTTGGCTCCGCAACAAAAATCAATGCCANNGTACGATAATCCTGTATAACGACATCCGTTACAAATGCATTTCCATCTATCTTATTCATTCCTCGCAGCATATTCACTTTTACGACCTGTTTTAAGGCCCATACGTCAAAAGTATTGGAAAATCGAAAACTCCAGCCTGATATATATCAGACCCTTGTATGATTATGCTCAGTATAATATGCCCATATTGGGAATGGCTGCAAGCTTACAGGGTATCGTAGAACCTAACCCTGTTGAATTTAAACCCGCCCTCTTCTTTTCGAACCAATTGGTATAGAAGCACCCGGGTACCCCCCGTAGGCTTATCTTTGTCATCCCCGGCTTTATAGATGGGAAATTTCTGCTGCAGGTAGCTTCCCATTCGTGAAAACTGGTCATGGCCTTTGTAGCCCGTATTTACCTTTCCGTCCAGCATAATATCAGGCAATGCACAAGGAGTAATAGATTTATTCGCTTCCGATAAAAATGATTATACCGTTCCAAACACCGCATTTGAATCACTGTAGATATACAGTACGAGGTCGGGAAATCCATCGCTATTAAGATCATCTATTTCCGCTTTTGCCACACGGCCCTTTATAATAAAGCTCATTGGACTTGCTCCATTTTCAAATCCGACGGGCCTGATCGTCACCTGATTTTGGTCAACATTCTTGTTTCTGCAATCCACGCGATAACCTGCTTTACCTATTTTTAAGGTAGAATCGATTTTACCAACCGACACCTGGGCATTGGCCGCACCAAAAAATAACAAACCCGAAAATGAAAGGATAAATATGTATTTCATTGATGTAAAGATAGTCTGAAAACAGGTATCCAAT
>PLXD01000089.1 GCA_003151295.1 Chitinophagaceae bacterium
TTTCATTTTCGATCCCTCCATGAAAATGTGACGCCCTTTGCCATCAGACTGGTGACGAACTATACAAGAGGTATGCTGGCGAAGATCAAAGCCGGAGCTGAGAAGCAGTGGCTGTCCTATCCCGTTGGTTCGGCGGCCTGGCTGATCCTCATCTCCTGTCTGGGCTTGTTCGGCGTGGCTGCCTTTACTGCGGAACGCAGGTTTAAGGAGATCGGTATCCGCAAAGTGCTCGGCGCTTCGGTGAGTGGAGTCTTCATGATGTTGACCACCGATTTCCTGAAATTGATCGGGATCGCTATCATCATCGCTTTTCCGTTGGCCTGGTGGGCCACCAACCAATGGTTGAATGGATTCGCCTATCGTATACATACCGGCCCGGGCCTATTTATGCTGGCTGGGGTTTCGACATTGCTGATCACGGTCCTGACCATCGGCTACCAGGCTGTCAAAGCTGCTGTGACTAATCCGATCAGTAGCCTTCGCTCAGAGTAGGAGCTTCGGCTACCGAAGAAAGCCTTTGATCCGAGTAGGGAGCTGAAGGATCCCTAAACTTATTTCCCGGTGAAGACGGCTTTTCTTTTTTCCAGGAAGGCGTGTGCCCCTTCTTTCATATCGTCGGTGGCGGCGCATTCCCCGAAGGCTTGCAGTTCCCTGGTGAAGCCGTCTATGCCAGGGATTCCGTTCCTGACTCCGCCGCCTTCCGCCAGATTCACGCATTCAATAGCCCTTGCAATGGCGACAGGCGCTTTTTCCCCGATGATCCGGAGGATCTCTTTCGTCCGGGGCAGCAGTTCTAAAGGAGTAGTGACGTAATTCACCAGCCCGAGCTGAAGGGCTTGTTGTGCGTCGATCATGATGGCAGACAGGATCAGCTCCAGGGCTTTGCCTTTCCCGATCAGCCGGGTCAGTCGCTGGGTGCCNNCCAGCTCACAACCACCGCCCAGCGCGAATCCGTTTACGGCGGCCACGATGGGTTTGGGAGCATTTTCTATGCGAGAGAAGAGGTCAGATCCTTTTTTGGCCAGGGTCTGCCCCTGCTCCCTGTTCAGGCCCAGGAATTCGGAGATATCCGCCCCCGCGACAAAGGCCTTGGGACCGGCGCCGGTGAGGATGGCTCCTTTGATTTCCCGGTTCTCATAGATCTCGCTGACCACTTCTTCCAGCTCATCGATCACTGTCTTGTTCAGCGCGTTCAGCTTATCGGGCCGGTTGATGGTGATCGTTAAGATGGACCCTTCCAGTTCGGTTTGTAAGGAGGTATACATATTTAATATTTTAGAAATTCCTGTGTGTACGGACCCATTCCGTGATATACGCCGTAATGGATGCGGTGGGTGTTCCCGGCGGGAACAGGCGGCCCGAGCCAAGGCGGTGCAATTCCTCCATATCGTCTTCGGGGATGATGCCGCCTCCTGTCAGGAGCACATCGTCCATGCCTTTGGCTTTCATAAGTTGTATGATCTTGGGAAATACGGTCAGATGGGCGCCGCTCAGGATGCTGATACCGATGGCATCTACATCCGNNGTATAGATTACTTCCATGCCCGCATCCCGTAAAGAGGCAGCAATTATTTTGGCGCCACGGTCATGGCCATCTAATCCGACTTTGGCCACCAATACTCTGATGGGTCTGTTCATGGGGCAAGCTTTCAGATAAAATTAACCAAAAAGGGTCAAACCGTGCCGGATCCTTCGGATGGTTTCTTGTTTTCCCAGCAGGACGGCGATATCGAAAACACCCGGACCAAATTTCCCTCCCACGAGCATGACCCGGAAAGGCAGGAGCACCTCTCCCGGTTTGATCTGATCGGCCGCGGCTATTTCCTTGAATTCGTTTTCCAGTGATCCGGCTTCCCATTGCGGCATGAGTTGCAACTGACGGACGAGTTGGTTAAAGAAAAGTTTCTTAGCCTCATTCCATTTCGGCAGGACGGATGCCGTATCTAATTGGGCTGGTGGCTGAAAAAAGAAAGACGCCTGTTGTAAGAAATCAGTGAGCACGGTACAACGCTCTTTTACCATTTCCAGCACCTGTTCAAATTTTACATCGTCTTCAATGAGTATTCCTTTTTCTTTGAAAGAGTCTTTCACTTGTAGCTTGTAGCTTGCAACGGACTCCTTCTTTATCCATTCATGGTTGAACCATTTGGCTTTTTCAAAATCGAATTTAGCACCGCTCTTATGCACCCGGTCCATCGTGAATTTCCGGATCAGTTCCTCCAGGGTGAAGAGTTCCTGGCCGCTGCCATCGTTCCAGCCCAGTAAGGCCAGCAGGTTCACGAATGCTTCGGGTAGGAATCCCATTTCCCGGAAGCCTTTGTTCAATTCACCCGTGGCCGGGTTGGTCCAGTTTATGGCAAAAACGGGAAAGCCCAGGCGGTCTCCGTCCCGTTTGCTTAATTTGCCGTTTCCATCGGGTTTTAATAATAAGGGAAGATGTGCAAATTCCGGCATTTCCTTTTCCCAACCAAGGTATTTATATAACAAAACATGAACGGGGGCTGAAGGCAACCATTCCTCACCCCTGATGACATGAGTAATCTTCATCAGGTAATCATCAGTAACATTGGCAAGGTGATAAGTCGGCATACCATCCGA
>PLXD01000205.1 GCA_003151295.1 Chitinophagaceae bacterium
TCCGGACCGAACCCTTCGACTCCATTGCCATCGACGAAACCAACAGCACCGTCGTCATCAACAGGCAAGCACGAGTCCACCTGCTCACTGCGCGCCTTGACAATATGTCGGAGATCACCGATCGCTATTCACGGATCGACAGCGCAGAAATTGCCGCGAGCCGCTATTCAAANNGCATCGACCTCATCGTGAAGCGCGGGGAAGTGTGCGCGGTGCTGGGCCCCAATGGCGCCGGCAAATCTTCGCTCATGCGTACCATCGCCACCCTCCAGGAGGCAGATAGCGGCAGCGTTTTTCTCGATGGCCTCGATGTCTTGAAAGAAAAAACAAAGGTCAGGCAGTTGCTAGGCTACCTGCCGCAGGAGTTCGGCGTCTACCCACGGATATCCGCCGAGCAAATGCTGGATCATATCGCCAGGCTCAAAGGCGTGCTACAAGCCGGAGAAAGAAGGGAACTGGTAGAAGAATTGCTGAACAAGGTCAACCTATCCAAAGACAAGAAAAGAAAACTGGGCACTTTCTCCGGCGGGATGAAACAACGCTTCGGCATCGCCCAGGCCCTGATCGGAAATCCACGCCTGATCATCGTGGATGAACCCACGGCCGGACTCGATCCCGCAGAAAGGAACCGTTTCTACAATCTGCTCAGTCATCTTGGTGAAAATACCATCGTCATCCTGTCTACCCATATCGTGGAAGACGTCAGCACGCTCTGTTCGAATTTCGCCATCATCTGCCTGGGAGAAGTCCTGTACAATGGAACACCGGACGACGCCATCGCCGGGATGGAAGGCCGGATTTATAGCAAATCGATCCCTTTCTCCGATATCGGGCCATACCGCGAAAAATACAATCTCATTTCTACACAGCTAAAATCAGGAAATCTATATATCCGGATCCTGCACGAATATGATCCGGGTGGTGGTTTCGTGCCCAGCCCGCCCAACCTGGAAGACGTCTATTTCAGCAATATCGCCACACGGGTAAAGGTCGATACGCTGTAAATACTACTTACTTTCTCGCTTCGATATTTTAGAACGATCACAATGGGTTCCATTGCGTCGATGGCTTTTTTTGTCTATTCACCCTCAAATTTTCCCAATATGTTCTGGCAAATATTCCTGTTCGAACTCAAATACAGACTAAAAAGACCCGCCGCCTATGTCTATTTTTTTTGTTTCTTTTTCATGGCCTTTATGTCCTTTGCAAACGGCGCGCTGCCCGTGGTGGAAAAGGAATTCTACAACGCCCCTGCCTTACTGGCACTCTATTCCAGCATGCTCAGCATTTTTATGATGCTGGCCAGTTCTGCGATTATGGGAGTGCCCCTGTACAGGGATATCGAGTATAATACCAAAGATTATTATCTCTCCTACCCCATCACGAAGCCGGGGTATTTCTGGGGCCGCTTCCTGGGCTCCTTCTTCTTTGTAATGCTGATCGGAAGCGCCCCTTTCTGGGGCGCCTATGCGGGAACCATTGCAGGACCGGCTTTCGGATGGTCCCATAAAGAAAATTACGGCCCCTTCCATTTCTATCATTACCTGCAACCCTATTTTACGATTATCCTTCCTAACTTGTTTTTTACCTCGGCTTTGTTCTTCGGGCTGGTGTCGATCTTCCGGAATGTCAAAGTGATCTATAGCAGCGGGATCTTCTTGTTCCTGGGATATATCATTAGCAATTTCTTCTTCCATAACACCACCAATACGACCGTGATCTACCTGTCGGATCCCTTTGCCTTTATACCGCTCAGGATGATCAGCGGCCCCCTCTCGCCGGAAGTGAAGAATGCATCGGTGATTCCCTTACAGGGTTTCTTACTATCCAACCGGATCCTATGGACTTCGGTCGGAGCATTGATCCTGCTGGGCACATACCTGCGATTTAGCTTCGAGCGTTTTTTTAGCGGGCCTGCGGGCCGGAAAAAGGATAAAAAACAAAAAGAGATCGGGCTCTCCGGAACGATAGATAGGACTGGCTTACCCCGTGCCTTGCATATCAGCTTCACGGAGAACTATAGTCGCAAGATCCTCTATACGCTCACCCGCATCGAGACCCTGAATATCATCCGCGACAACTATTTCTGGATCATATTCACCGGCGGATTGGGCTTTCTCGGTTTCCTGTTCTGGGTCTCGTTTACTCCTTATGGAGTGCCCGATTTTCCCCGGGCGGCCTTCTTTATGGATGTTTATAAAGAGAATTTCGGGCTCTTCGTTTTCTTCATCATTACTTTTTACACCGGTGAGACCGTACACCGGGAGAAGATCACGCGGTATGCATTTATAAACGACTCCCTGCCGCCGCCCAACTGGGTACTGGGAAGCGCCAAAGTCATCAGTCTATTGTCCCTGGCAGTGTTCCTGTCCGTAGTGCCCATCTTGCTCGGCGTCATTGTACAGATCCTCAAAGGCTACTACGTTTTCAACTTCCCGCTATATTTCACCAGCCTGTTCGTGGAGAATCTACCCACCGTGATCGAGATGGTGCTGTTTTCCTATACCATACAAGTGATCGTCAACAATAAATTTGCCGGGTATGGGATCGGGATCGGGATCTATGTATTGATGGCCCCGGCCAATAATATGGGCTTTTTCACTTACCTGCTCCTACTATACGGCAATACGCCTTATGCCGCTATATTCGATATGGATAAGGCCGGGCACATGATGAAACCGATATTATGGTTCCATACCTATTGGTTACTCGCCGGATCCTGTCTGTTGGTCCTCACGGCCTTGTTCTCCAATCGGGGAACGAATAACAGCTTTAAAGAACGACTGCGCCTGGTCCGGGAAAGATACCACGGGCATTTACGGCTCGTCTCTTTCCTCCTGCTGGCGGCCTTCCTGGCGGTCGGGGGGTATATCTATTATAATGTCAGCGTCCTGAATGTATATCTCACAAAAAGCGAACGTCAACAGCGGGGAGCGCTGGCGGAAAAAAAATTGAAACGATTCGAAGACCTGCCCTTTCCCACTGTCACACGAATTCAATTGGAGGCCGACCTTTTTCCCGATGAGCAGCGGGAACTGACCCGGGCACAGCTCACGATCAAAAACACTACGGCGATCCCCATCGACACACTTTTAATGGATGGAGACAACCTGACGGAATATACGCTGGCTTACCAGGGACAGGTTTTGCCCTATACATGCCCTTTGTTTTTTCCGCGGGGAAAATTCAATTTCCTGCGGCCGGCAACGGATAGCAGCGATTACCGGCTATATATCCTGCCCGTCCCTTTGCCACCGGGCGACACGGCGCGGGTCGAAGTGCACTCCCTGATCAGCTACCGCGGATTTCAGAACGGACTCTACGCCGCCAATCTATTGCATAACGGTCTATTTTACACCGGTGGCATGCCCGGCGTAGGCTATGATGACGATGAAGAGATCAGCAACAACGATACCCGGCGGGAATACGGGCTGGCCCCGAAAATCGAACATCCCATCCCGCATAATGATCACGAAGGGGCCAGCCACCTGGATGCCAGCCCAACGTCCGGATTGGCACCACTGGATATTACGGTCAGTACTGCAGGCGACCAATGGGCGATAGCACCTGGAAAACTGGAGAAAGAATGGATGAAAACCGGGCGACACTATTTTCATTATACGGCACAACACCCGGGAATCTATCCACCGTTCGGGGTCCTGTCGGCCCGGTATGCCAGGAAGCAAGCACTCGTCCCGATCGAAGGGGCAGAGCCCGTCCGTGTCACGCTTTATTATCATCCTACACATACCGCCAATCTCGACAGATTGATGGCCGCGAACAGAGATGCATTGCAATATATGAGTGCCCGCTATGGTTCTTATTCCCTGGGCGATTTCAGCCTGGTCGAGAGTCCGGTCTATGGCCCCCGGTTAGGCAATTTTGCAGGCACCACCACCCTCTCCGAAACCTATGGCTGGAATGCGCATTTCACGGATTCTTCCCAATTCGACTATCTCTATTTACAAAGTGCGGAAATGCTTGCCGGCCAATGGTGGGGGCAGCAGATCGTACCCAATCATACGACCGGGGCCCTGGTGGTTTCTTCGGGATTGTCAAAATATCTGTCAATGGTCCTGATGGAAAGGAAGTATGGCCGGGAAAAACTAATGAACTTCCGTCAACAGGAGATGAACGGTTATTCCTGGGGACGTAGCCGCAATTCGACAAAAGAAAACTCCCTCTTATACGCAGATGACTGGAGTAATTATAATCAGAAAACCGGCATCGTGCTTTATGGGCTGCGGGACCTTATCGGGGAGGACAGTGTGAACGCGGCCCTCCATGAATTTCATGACCGGTTTGCTTTCCGGTCCCGGTCTTCGTCACCCGGAGCGCCTTATGCCGGCAGTGAGGATCTTTACAAGGCGCTTCAAAACCATATCCCCGATTCCTGCCGGTATTACCTGACCGATACCTGGGAAAAAGTTTGCTTATACGATAACAAGGTCGTCGATGTCAAAGCGGTGCCGGCGGGTAGCGAAGGGAAGCCCGGCGACTACAAAGTCACGATACGTGTCTTCGTTCAAAAAGTCTATATAGACAGCGCAAAAAATGAGCATATGGCAACCGGGATGAATGACTTTATCGATGTCGGAGTCTATACAATAGACGGGAAAGAACTCTACCTGCAAAAACATCGGTTTACGGCAGGCGAACATACGATCGAACTGATCGTGCACGGGAAGCCGGCCATTGCGGGTATCGACCCCAGGGGGGTGCTGATCGACCGGAACCCGGAGGACAACCAGAAAGCATTATAGTCCGGGGACATTTCGTATGATAATCTTTAGGGCAATGAGATTTTTAGGCTGATGAATTATAACCTGATCACCGGGCACCTAAGAATATCGGACGAGATGAACTTATATACCAATCCGACTGAATAAGTATAATACCGATCGTTTTTACGCGGATTGGCCACCTGGCTGAATCCGTCGAGGTAGTCGGTAAATGTGAAACGGTAGGACGCTTCGGCTGTAACCGAAAGGGCCGGCGTAATACCATATCGTATGCCGGCCCCAATCGGTATCACAGGAATGGCTCTCGGCAGGGAATGTCTTTCATCCGCTGCCAGTCCGTTTATGACCGCAGAATCCGCTGCAAATGCATGGACATTGAATTTGCTGGCGTCTCTACTGATATGCAAAAAAGAATAGCCGACTCCTCCGAAGAGATAGGGGGAAAAGCGCGGCCTGGCTTTTTGGTAATTATCCGCCAGTATATTCCAAACCATCATTTCCGATACTTCAAAGACCGGTGTGCTGAAAGACAGGGCTCGCTCCAGCCTCCAGGCAGGCGTTGGATATTTCGAGTCATCGCCGCTCAGACGGCCAAAGACCAAGCTGGTACGCAATGCCAAAGCACTGGTTATGATCCTGTTGCCATAGATCCCTAAACCATATCCAGGTGTCTTTGTGGAACCGGCTGCAGAAGGTGCCAGGTCTCCCTGGTAAATGAACTGGCTGGCCTGTATCCCCAATTCCCAACAGGATAAAAGCGCCTGCTCCTGGGCTTGAGACTGAGTCCTGCAAAAGCACACTATAATAAAAACGAAGGAAGCGGATCGTCCGTAATATTTTATAGAAGATGGAATCCTGAATGAAATGAGATTGTTGAATGAGCGGGACAGGACAATGTTTCCCATGTAGGTATCTTTTGAAATGATGAAATAAGAGACCCGATGCAGGTTCAGGGCATATAGCCCGGCTTTAATCGTTCCCCAAAAGCTGTCTTGTAAAATTCTATTTCATCGATTTCAACGTATGGAATCTAAGGGTGATTAGATTGTCCTTAAAGAATGTTTGACTTTCTTCAAAGAATAATTGTTTACATCTAATAACATGCCACATATTACGATTTATTCAGCAGGCATGCTATTCCAATTATACACTATAGGGATGAATCCCTAAAATCAACCGATGAATCGGGGCTCATAATATGAGCTTTAGGAAATCCTTAACATTTGGCTCCAACAACAGCATGTAGCGAAACAATTCAACGACTTGATAAATTCTTGTAGGCTTAATAAGTCTCGTATGCGTGCTGCTGTTGATGCATAGGCGCCTTAGCGACCGAACCAACTCACCAACAAGAAATAGCCTGGCCAGCGCAAGACACAAAACCACGCTATACACCCTCGGGAGGTACAGCGCCGTTGCGCAACAGCAGCACGCATATGGAACATATAAGTGTCTTCACGCTTACGAGTATCTTCACAGAATCCATCCGGATCCCGGATTATCCAATCATAGGCCTTAGAATAGAATTTATCATGCCTGGGGGTTTTTCAAAATATATTTGCCAAATCCACGAAAGTTCGTAGCTTTGCTAACGCTGTTACAAAAAATAACAGCCTTATAAATGAGTATCACAGATAGAAGATTGAGGCAAAAAGAGGAAGTCCGGGTATTGATACTGGACGCAGCCTGGGAGATGGTGGTCACCGAGGGGTGGCAATCGTTTTCCATCCGCAAGGTCGCCGACGCGATCGAATATAGCGTGCCCGTTATCTATACGCATTTTGAGAATAAAGACGCCATCCTGCTGGAATTCAACAGGAAAGGATTCAGACTCCTGGCGGAATGCCTGGAAGAGGCTAAGATCGGGAAAGATAACCCGGCGGCTCAGATCGATGCCATGGCCCATGCTTACTGGAATTTTGCGTTTAGCAACTACCAATATTATCAACTCATGTTCGGCCTGGGCATGCCTACCTGTGAGACCGCCCGGAAAATCCCTGAAATGGCAGGTTTCAAAGACGCTATTTCGTCGAGCATCGAGGCGTTAACCCCCGCAGATAGGAAAGATTCCGTAGATCCTTTTCTGAAATACCAGTCTTTTTGGTCCATGCTGCACGGGCTGGTGTCGATCAATATGCTGGGAAAACCCGACAATCAACATGGCGGATTGGCAGAAATGGTCCTGAAGGATGTCATCTGTAGCTTTATAAAAGGGATTGTAAGCTAAAACAAGGGGATTCCAGATGAAGCTTTTTTTTTGCCCTTAACGCTAACGGTGTTATAATTTATACTAATGGTATAAATAATATTAATGATAGAAATTATAATGACAGTATTATTTAAATATTAATAAAAAACAAATTACAACTATGAGCTTTTTAGAGTCCTTGCACTGGCGCTACGCCACCAAAAGAATGAACGGGAAGCAAGTCCCGCAGGAGAAAGTAGATACGATCCTCGAAGCCGCCAGGCTGGCCCCGACTTCCAGCGGATTGCAACCTTTCAAAATCCTTGTAATTACTGACAAAGAATTATTGAAAAAGATACAACCCATCGCATTCAACCAGCCACAAATAACGGAAGCTTCGCACCTGCTGGTGTTTGCTGCTGCTGACGATATTACGGCTGAGAGCATCGATGAAGTATTCGATCAGGTCACCAGCGAACGCGGAATTCCCGCCGATAGCCTGAAGGATTATACAGATAAGATCAAAGGGGGTTTCTCTTCCCGGACCCGGGAAGAACGCTTCCAGACGGCTGCCCGCCAGGCCTATATCGCATTTGGAATCGCCATTGCAGCGGCTGCCACAGAAAAAATCGATGCCACGCCGATGGAAGGATTTAATAACGCTGAACTCGACAAGCTATTAGGGCTAAAAGAAAAAGGGCTTCGCAGTGTAACCCTCCTCCCGCTTGGCTATCGCGACACTGAAAATGACTGGCTGGCTAACCTGAAAAAAGTGCGCAAGTCCAGGGAAGAACTCGTTATCGAATACAATTAAATAATCAAGCAAGCAAAAACTAAATAATCAATCAAGCAAAAACAAACACACAAATGAAAAAGATCACCATCCTCGCAGCAGCCCTTATCCTCTCCCTGAGTTCCGCATTCGCGCAGACATGGACCTGGGACAAGCCTCATTCACAACTGAATTTTGGCATTACCCACCTCAGCATCTCTGAGATTGACGGGACTTTCGGTGGCGTTACGGCAACCATCAATTCTTCCAAGGACGACCTTTCCGATGCCGTCATCGAGTTGACTGCCGATGTGAATAGTCTCAATACCGGCAATGAACAACGCAACACGCATCTGAAGAGCGCTGATTTCTTCGATGCTGCCAAGTATGGCACCCTGACCTTCAAGAGCACTTCTTTCAAACAAGTTGACGGCAAAAACTACAAGTTGGCCGGCGACCTGAACTTCCATGGCGTAACCAAATCCGTCGTACTGGATGTGGTATTTAACGGCACGGTGGTCAATCCACAGAGCAAGAAGACCGTTGCAGGCTTCAAAGTGATTGGCATTATCAAACGTTCCGATTTCAGCCTTGGCGGTCAGTTCCCTGCAGCCATGTTGAGCGATGAAGTGAAGCTGAACGCGAACGCAGAATTCGTTAAAGACTAATAATACTATTTTTATGAGACTCTTTTTTTATCCTGTTGCCGCACTCATCGTGCTGGCGGGATCAGCCTTCACCTTTATAGCTGCCCAGAACTGGCAGGTAGCAGACGGTTATTCGGTCGCGTTTTCCAGTGACGACGCTTCGGGAATATTCAAGGGCCTTAAAGGCGGAGTCGTATTCGATGAACAGAATCCGGCAGCTTCCAAATTTGATGTCACGGTAGATGTGGCTTCTATCAATACGGGAAATGGACTGCAGAACAAGCATGCCAAGAGCGACGAATGGTTCGACGCGGCGAAATACCCGGCGATCCATTATGTTTCCAAACAGGTGGTTAAAACCGGAAGTAGATACCAGGTGACAGGCGATCTGGAAATTCACGGGATCAAACAACAAGTGACGATCCCCTTTAGTTTCCAGAAAATGGCAACAGGCGGTTCATTTGCCGGAAAATTCACCGTGAACCGCAATGATTTTAAATTAGGCAACCCAGGCGGCGATGTAGGAGAGGTCATAAAGATCGACCTGTCGGTGCCGGTGACCCGATAATTCAAAATGGAATCGTTATGTTAAAAAAATCATTGGCATTAGGTATCGTGTCCGGACTACTGGCAGGCATCGCCTCCCTGGTATACGCGAAAGTATACCACTCGTCCCTTGGCGCCGATTTCTCAAAAGTGGCCCGTACGGTTGGCATTCTCGCCGCCAGTGTTTTCGGGACGGTATTGGCTGCCCTGGGCTATTGGGTACTCAATAAATGGCTGAAAGACAAAGGGGAGATCGTTTTTAATTTCCTGTTTGTACTTCTCAGCTTCGCGAGTATCCTGGGTCCTTTCGCCACCAAGCTACCCCTGGACCTGGAAGCACCGGAATTATTTCCAGGACTCGTCATCCCGATGCATTTTTTCCCGGTACTGGCCTGGCATACCCTGAAGCCCCTGTTCTTCAAACAGCCACCGGGAACTTCCAAATAAATGGATCCCTTTCGACCGGCCAGCAAGAGACCTCTTTTGCTGGCCGGTTTCTTATTTGGAAAAATGGCATGGGATTTTCATCCTACATATACATTGAAGGGATAAAGCAGCCCCGGGAAAGTAGGCCTTGAAGGATGCATTTTAAATATTTGATAACTATTAGTTTATAATATAAATAAAATTATTATATATTGCAGGTCAGCAGTAAAGGGGTATAAAGGGGGGAAATAATCCAATCTGGGTAAAATTTTCCACCCGGTTAACCGCAATAGATCCCTTCTAAACAATCTATATGTCTGATCGGTTTTATCCGGTGACAAGGTCTGATCAGTTTTATCCGGTGACAAATGATTAATGAAAAATGGTCAATGAAACACTAATCGATGAAAGGTTATCAAAGTAATCGATGAATAAATAATTGACGAACAAACGGGTTTAAAAAAGATGCGTAAACGGGTATTGATATTTGACGATGATTTTGACATTCTACAGATATGCGCGATCATACTGAAAAAAAGAGGATATGAAGTCTCCACGCAGAATAGCTCAGCCGCTGCGATCGAGCAGATACGTTCTTTTAAACCCGATGTCGTATTAATGGATAATTGGATCCCCGGACCGGGCGGCATCGAAACCACGCGCCGCATCAAAGAGGACCCCGATATACAGCATATCCCGGTCATCTTTTTCAGCGCCAACAGCAATGTTACCCAATTAGCCGGTGAAGCCAGGGCCGATTATTCCCTTCAGAAGCCTTTTGATATTATGGAACTGGAAAGGATCGTGAATCATGCGATCACCCATGCAGTGACCGAATAAAGTCGTTTATTTTTTCTACGCTCAGCACCCGATCGACAGCAGTGTTTTTCAAAGCAAACTGTGGCATAAAAGGCGATTCTGCATCCGCGGGATCCTGGACGACGGTAATGCCGTTCCTTTCTTTTACATAGGCGAGACCTTCGGCCCCATCGGCATTGCCGCCTGAAAGAAGAATGCAAGCCAGACGATCGCCATAAGCATCGGCGGCGGATTTAAAACTCACATCGATGCTCGGCCTGCTGAAGTGGACAGGCTCGGAATCATCGAGTGAAAAGCTACCGTCTTTTTCAATCAGCACATGATAGTCCGCCGGCGCCAGGTAGAC
>PLXD01000638.1 GCA_003151295.1 Chitinophagaceae bacterium
TTTTCCTCCCTCTACCGATCCCTTGAAAATGACCCGCACCATGCGATCCGCCTTTTTATTATAACGATCATAGCTGAGTTCATTATGTACGAAAAGCAGGATGATCAGGCAGGTGGCAATCCCGAGTGCCAGGCCAAAAATATTGATGGAGGAAAAACCCTTGTTTCTCCAGAGATTACGGAAGGCGATCTTAAAATAGTTCCTGAACATGGTTACTTTTTTTGCGGATGAGTATAGAGATATGGAATGAAGTCCAAGAAAGTGCCAAATTCGCAACTATTTATTAATCAATGTTTTACAATATATCGTATTTTTAAAACTGCCCGGTTTCGATACGCCCGCGTCCGCTTTTAAAAACCAGTGTAACTCGTCCTGATAATTTTAATCCAGTTTCCTGACAAACAACCTCACCGAGTTCACCGCCAGCACCACATCGCTAAGCCCCATGACCCCGGCAGCCAGGGTCGGGGAGAGCAGGCCGGTTGCCGCTACCGGAATGGCTACAATATTGTAAAAAAAGGCCCAGAAAAGGTTCTCCCGAATCGTGTGAAAGGTCTTCCTTCCGAGGGACAATGCGGCAGGCAGGTTCTTCAGCCCCTGGTTCACCAATACGAGGTCCGCTGTTTGCATTGCCAGTTGAGAAGCATCGCTCATCGAGATACCCACTGTCGCCTTGGCCAGGGCAGGGGCGTCATTGATACCATCTCCGACCATTGCAACAGGAGAAATCATGTTGAGCTGCTCGATCTTAGCTAACTTCTGCTGCGGGGTTTGCCCGGCATAAACTTCGTCGATCCCGAGCTGTTGACCCAGGGGGATGCAGGCGGCAGGGCGGTCACCGCTTAGCAGGACGGTGCGGATGCCCTTGCCCCTAAAATAGCCGACGACATCGGCAGCCTCCGGACGAACCTCATCAGCCAGGTCTATCCAGCCTAATAAGCGGTCGTTGCAAACGAGGTAGCTGTTATGGGTATCGTCGGCAGTCAGGCCCGCTGCCACTTTATGGGAGCCCATCCAATAAACATCCCCTGTCTTTGTCTCCGCGCGCATACCCAGGCCCTTTATCTCCTCGATCTTAGCNNTTCCATTCCTTAGCGATCGCCTTCGCAAGCGGATGATTGGAATATTTTTCTATGGAATAGGCGATGCGTTTAAACTGCTCTTTTCTTCTTTCTAACTGTCCCTCCACAACTGCTCCCTCTCCACGCTCAACAGTCAGTTCCCAGCGTTCTATCCGGAAGGCCCCTGTCGTCAGGGTCCCGGTCTTATCGAAGACCACCTGCCGGATGTCCTTGAACGATTCCAATCCTCTTGCGTGGCGAAATAACATGCCTTGCCGGGCAGCCCTTCCAAGACCTACCGCGATAGCCGCAGGTGTCGCCAGACCCATGGCGCAGGGACAGGNNACAGGCGATGACCAGCACGGCGATGCTACGCATAAGCGCTATAGTCGTATCCTGCAAAAAAAAATAATTCAGCAGGCCGGTCAGCAGGGCCAGTACCAGGACAACCGGAACAAAGATGGCACTGATTTTATCGGCAAGTTGCTGGATAGGCGGCTTCTCGCCCTGTGCTTGCTTTACCAGGTGGATGACCCCGGAAAGCACGGAATCTTTGGCGGCGGCCGTAACCTGCGCTTTCAGCGTTCCCGATATCAGCAGGCTGCCCCCCACCAGGCTATCCTTGGCGACTTTGTCGATGGGCAGGCTTGCCCCGCTAAGAATCGACTCATTCACGGTCCCTTCTCCCCAGAGGATCTTACAATCGGCAGGCACCTGCTCTCCTGTCCTGATCAGGATCAGGTCTCCAGGCTGCAACCCGGTATTCTCGATCGGAAAGACGACCTCCTGGTGCTCCCCATCGAATGCGATCATGTTGGCCATGGTCTTTTGCGATCGCGCGAGGCTTTTCAGCGCCCTTTGAGTCGACTGTATGGAAGCATCTTCGAGATAATTACCCAGGAATACCAGGGTGATGATGGCAGCAGCCGTCTCATAGAACATGTAGCTGGCTCCCAGGTGAAAAAGAGTGCCGGCCAGGCTGTACAGAAATGCCGCCGTGGCGCCGATAGCCACCAGCATATTCATATTCGGCAGTCCGTTCAGCAGGCTCCTGACGGCGCTACGACCGAAAAAGCTCATACCCACGATATACACTGGCAGGCATAACAGCAATTGTATCCATGGATTCATCAAAAAATGCAGTGGGAGCCATTTATCTGCCATAGCCAGCAATAACAGAGCCGTAAATGGCAGGCAAATCAGGGTATAGCGCAGGAAGATGTTTAGCGGTTTTTTGCGGATAGCAGCCGCATCCGTATCGATGACCACCGTATATCCGAGCCCACGAATGCCTTTTTGGAGCTGCTCATCAGTCTGCCCGTCGCCGTCGAAACTGAGATCTCCACTCGCCATGCTGATCTTTATATTTTGCACACCCTGTTTCTCAAGATATTGGCGGATCGTGAGCACGCAATTGGAACAACTCATCCCTTCAATTTTCCAGTTTACAGATACCATATGCTTAAAATAAAACAAAATTAGCTTGCTAAAGTTGTTATTTTTTTTTATTCAGAAACTTATCTTTGCGGAATGGAATGGAGTTTTGATTTACCCGATATCGGCCAGGCAGCCAAAAAATTCTGGGAATCGGCGGGTCAAAACAAGGTTTTCGCAGTCCATGGAGAAATGGGAGCCGGAAAAACGACCTTTATTCATGCCCTCTGCGATGAGTTGGGTGTCAGCAGCCAGATCGGGAGCCCTACTTTTTCGATCATCAATGAATACGTTTACCCGGGCGGAAAGGTCTTCCACATCGACCTTTACAGGCTGAACGACGAAGAAGAAGCTTTCCGGGCAGGTGTGGAAGAGGCACTGTACAGCGGTGAGATCTGCCTGGTCGAATGGCCGGAGAAAGCAGCTGCCCTTTTTCCTCCGGAAACAGTAGATGTATCTATAGAGGCCACCGGTCCCCTGACCCGGACAATCCTTTTGAAATCCAATATAAAATTGT
>PLXD01000547.1 GCA_003151295.1 Chitinophagaceae bacterium
GGCATCCAAAAGTATGGAGGTTGCCAAGGGGATAACGGGGACCAGCAGGTTGAATGCATCCTGGGCCTACCTGCAGATCAATATCAGGCCCGATTTCTTCGGCAAATAAATTATCCGGATAATAAACTCATTCTTTATGTCTGACAAAACAACGCGACTCATCATTCAACCGGTCCTGCTTCCGCTGGAGAAAATAAATTTATTTTCCCTGGGAACGATCCAGATGCGGACCTTCCATATCACCTGGCTGATGTTCTTTGTATGCTTTTTTGGGTGGTTCGGGTTGGCTCCGCTGATGCCGACGATCCGGGCAGACCTGGGCCTGACCAAGGCGCAGGTAGGAAATGTGATGATCGCATCCGTATCTTCCACGATCCTGGCCCGCCTGATCATCGGCAAATTATGCGATACCTGGGGACCGCGTAAAACGGCGGTGCGGTTGTTGCTCATCGGGTCCCTACCCGTTTTCGGGGTGGGCCTTGCAACCGATTATACCGGCTTTTTATTGTTCAGGCTGGCGATCGGCGTCATCGGCGCTTCCTTCGTCATCACCCAGTTCCACACTTCTATGATGTTTGCCCCGAAGATCAAAGGCACCGCCAATGCCGTCACCGGTGGCTGGGGAAACCTCGGTGGAGGGGTGACCAATATGGTCATGCCGCTCATTTTTGGAGCGATCGTCGGTTTCGGCTATACGAAGCATCAGGCCTGGCGGTATGCTATGATCGTGCCCGGCCTGATGATGCTGATCATCGCCTGGTTGTATTATAAATTCACGAAAGACACGCCGGCCGGTAATTACGACGAGATCGGGGATTCCCGCTCCGCAGGAAGAAAAACGGATTGGTCCGTGCTCTCGGATTGGAGGGTATGGGCCCTTGCCCTGGCGTATTCCACGTGTTTTGGCATGGAGATCACTTTCGATAACGTAGCCTCCCTTCACTTCGTGGATTCATTCAAGCTGTCCCAAAGCAGCGCGGGATTCTGGGCCGGCATATTCGGCTCCATGAATATTTTCGCCCGTGCCCTGGGGGGAATGGTTTCCGATAGAGTGGGTAGCCGATGGGGCATGCGTGGAAAAGGGTACTTGCTGGCCGGTGTGCTGTTAATGGAAGGTCTGTTCCTGATCGCTTTTGCCGGCGCGGGTAGCTTTGCGATGGCTATCATTTTCATGCTGTCCTTTGCCCTAGTCTTAAAAATGGCCAACGGCGCGACATACGTAATTGTTCCTTTTGTCAACGAGAAGAATGTAGGCCTTATCAGCGGGATCGTCGGCGCCGGGGGTAATCTGGGCGGAATGATTTTCGGATTTCTATTCAAATCCGAATCGATCTCCTATGCACAGGCGTTCACCTATATCGGCTTTACCNNCCCCGGAAGAGTGGGCCGCCGAAACGGTCCTGGCCTGATCACGGTATTATAAACATTGCCCAGTATGTATAAATGACCGTTAATTCCAAACATACGAATTCTCTTACCAGCATCTGTTGCTATTGCGGCGTAGGGTGCGGTGTGGTCGTGCATAAGGATGGGAAAGGAAATATTACCGTAGAAGGAGATCCTTCCTTTCCTGTCAACAAAGGCATGCTTTGCAACAAAGGGATGAATCTGCATTATACCGTCAACGACCGGGATGACCGCTTGTTGTACCCGCAGATGCGCTATAATAAAAGTATGCCTTTGCAGCGCGTTAGCTGGGACACAGCGCTGGACAGGACAGTGGCCGTATTCAGGACGTTCATCGATAAATACGGGCCAGATTCCGTGGCTTTTTATGTTTCAGGGCAATGCCTGACCGAAGAATATTACGTGATCAACAAGCTGATCAAGGGATTTATCGGTAGTAATAATATCGACACCAATTCCCGGCTATGCATGAGCAGCGCCGTCGCCGCCTATAAAATGGCCCTGGGCGAGGATAGCGTGCCGGTCGGTTATGAAGATATCGAACTGGCGGATTGTTTTTTTGTGACCGGCGCCAACCCCGCCTGGTGTCATCCGATCCTATGGAGGAGAATAGAGGCACATAAAGCCGCCAAACCGCAGACCCGGATCATTGTGGTCGATCCCCGCAGGACAGATAGCTGCGCCCTGGCAGATCTGCATTTGCCCATCAACCCAGGCACTGATATCACGCTGCATCATGCCATAGGAAGGGCATTGATCGAGAACGGCGATATCCACCTGGATTTTGTAAAAGATCATACCGAAGGATTCGAACAATACCGCGGCACTGTATTCCTGCGGACATTGGCCGAGGCGGCTGAGATCTGCGGCGTCCCGGAAGAAGACATACGACTCGCTGCGGAGTATATCGGTAATGCCAAAGGATTTATCAGTATGTGGACGATGGGACTGAATCAAAGTGTGGACGGCGTTTATAAGAATCTTAGCCTCATCAACCTGAACCTGATTACGGGGCATATTGGTAAGCCCGGGTCTGGACCTTTCTCCCTTACCGGCCAGCCGAATGCCATGGGAGGCCGTGAAGTCGGGGGACTGGCCAATTTGCTGCCTGCCCACCGCAGCCTGGCCGATCCCATGCACCGGGAAGAAGTACGGCGATTCTGGGGAGGGACGACCCTTTCAGATAAACCGGGGCTGACCGCAACGGAAATGTTCGAGGCCCTGAACGAGGGAAAGCTGAAGGCAATCTGGATTCTTTGCACCAACCCGCTGGTGAGTCTCCCGGATGCCCGTTTGGCAGAAGAGGCCCTGAAAAAGGCAAAATTCGTGGTCGTACAGGAGGTCAGCAATAAGCCGGAGACCCTGCAATATGCGGATGTGATCCTGCCTGCCGCAGGGTGGGCGGAAAAAGAAGGCACCATGACCAATTCCGAGAGGCGTATCAGCTACCTGAATAAAATAGTGGATCCGCCGGGAGAAGCCTTGCCGGATGCGGAGATCATTTGCCGGTTTGCCCGGAAAATGGGATATCCCGGATTTGATTATGCGGATAGTGGCGAGATCTACCGGGAACATGCCCGTCTTACAGCCGGCACCCATATCGATATCAGCGGTTTAAATTATGAGATCCTCCGATCGGGGGGATCGGTACAATGGCCTTATCCTGCCGGGGAGAAGGGACCCGGTACGGTAAGATTATTCACGGATAAAATTTTCTATACGCCGTCTTCCAGGGCGATCCTGCACCCGGTGCCCGATACCGTCAACAGTGAAAAGCCCGACGCGGAATTCCCTTTCATTCTTACCACCGGCCGGATCCGCGACCAATGGCATACGATGACCAGGACCGGCAAGGTGAATAAATTGAAGCAGCATATTCCCCGGGCTTTTCTTGAAATGCATCCGGAAGATGCCCGGAGACTGTCTATCGCCGTAGAGGATATGGTGCTTGTGCAATCCAGGAGAGGAGAAGTGAGGGTGACTGTAAAAATTTCAGACGATATCAGAAAGGGAGTTGTATTCCTGCCTATGCATTGGGGAAGAACGGGGGACAATGACCTTAGCCGGGCCAATAACCTTACCAACAACCTGGTAGATCCCATTTCTAAGGAGCCTGATTTTAAGTTTTGTGCGGTCAGGGTCAGCAGGTATAAGAAGCCAAAGCAGCGTATCGTGATCATCGGTGCGGGAGCCGCCGCCTATGGGTTCGTAAAGTCTTACCGGCAACTCGATCGTGAAGATGAAATCCTCGTTTTCAGCAAAGAGAAGTTCCCCTTTTATAACCGCGTCCTGCTGCCGGACTATGTCAACGGGGCCCGTGATTGGGAGGAATTGGTAAAGATGAAGGAGGGCGAAGACGCCGCCTATCCTATCCGTTTGCAAAACAATAATGGCATTGATAAGATCGATCGGGAAAATAAACAGGTCACGGACTCCCAGGGGAATATCATAGGATATGATATATTGATCCTGGCGACCGGCAGCCGGGCGGCATTCCCCCGGCATCTTCCTTCCTGGCCGGGAATATTTACGATGCGCACCCGCGCCGATGCCGATGGCCTCAGGGATCATCTTACGGCCAGTGCGCATGTGGTGATTGTAGGAGGAGGGCTGGTCGGGCTGGAGATGGCTGCGTCATTGAGAGAAATGGGCGTCAGGATCACGATCATCCACCGTACTTCCCGTTTTCTGAATAAGCAATTGGATGCCCTCGGCAGCCAGTTGCTGCATGAGCAGATGGCAGATATGGGCTGCGATATCTACTACAACGATGAGGTGCAATTGTGCTATGGTGAGACCCGGTTAAGCGGCCTCCGGTTGAAAAGCGGGCATTATATCGCCTGCGATGCCATGATACNNAGAATATCGAGCTGGCGAAGGCCTGCGGCCTGTCATGCAGGCATGGGGTGATCGTGAATGAACATTTGCAGACCAGCGATCCGGACATCTATGCGATCGGCGAGATAGCGGAACGCAATGGCCTGTTATTCGGTATTACGGCGGCGGCCGAACAGCAGGCAGAGATGGCTGCGCGGTGGCTGGCTGGGGATATGGGTGTTCGTTACGAGGGGTCCCTGCTGATGAATATTATCAAGATACCCGGGTTCGACCTGTGTAGCTTAGGGATCACGGAATGCCCGGATAACAAAGACTTTGAAGAGATCCTGTTCATCGACCGGGCGAAGCGTTATTATAAGAAGTGTATCGTTCACGGGGACAGGCTGGT
>PLXD01000593.1 GCA_003151295.1 Chitinophagaceae bacterium
TATAGCCCCAATAATCGTGACTTATCTTCTTTCAGCAATTTTATTGCAGTTGTAGCAACTTTTGAAAATTCGATATAATCGGTTTTCGTAGTGGACCCCTTTTTTGACATGATTTGGTTGGTTTTGTTACAACGTAAGTGTACAAGTAATAATATTCACTAACAAATATATTTATGATAAGTGTCCATTATTATTTGACCAATTGGACACTATATCAAACAGGTATTGAAAATCAATAGATTACATCGATTCCGACCAAAACATTCACTTTATAGTGAAGTGTGCATTTGTAACTGCTCAGGTCCGTGCTGGGACGCAGTGTATTCGGCCTTTTTCAGGATTATCAGCCGGCTCCGACAAAGCCAGTAAATGATAGGGAGGTTGTTCGATTATTTCGGTGCGAGTAGGGCTATTTGGACCAACACCTGGTGGACGTTTTTGCCCTGTTTGTTAGCCGTGTCGATAATGGACCGGCCTACGGCATATTGACGAGCCCCCTTCTCCGATTTGAACTGGCCGGAGACTTTTTGTTTGACCTTGACATTTCGGATAGCCCGTTCCGATCCGTTATTATCCGGAGGTACATTTTCATGATGCAAGAAGGTAAATACTTTGTCGGCATGCTTGATCATTCTTTTCCAAAAGGGAGCTATTTTGCCAGGAGCGCGGGATTGATCGACGCGAAGTAATTTCCGGAACCGCCGTTCTATCTGTTCTACTTGACGTAGTGTATACTCTTTGTTTTTGAGGTCCTGTGCATCTTTCATAAGCGCCTTCATTTGTGCAGGCCACTGTCGGCGGGGATATTCTTGCTCCATTGCATTGAGCTCCCGTAATAAGTGAGGCAGGCATACCTGATGTTTTTTAGCTGGGGTAGACAACTGCATAGCCAGACAATCCGTTACCAGGATGCTGTTGGGCAACCCTGCTGGGTAAAACGCATCCCGTGCATCGGCACCTCGGGAGGCATGGTAACCTATAAAAGTCCACTCGGGGTTTTGATAGGTATGGAACCAATGGGTATGTCCGTTTACTTTGCTACCGGTCTCATCGCTTCCGACCACGGCCGCGGTAAACACCTGCCGGCGGATATGTTCATAAACGGCAGATGCCTTCTGTTCAAAGCGATCTAATATATTGGCAATCGTACCTTCACTGATGCTGATACCATAGAGGTCTCCCATCAATGTCGACAATCGATCGTAGGGAAGGTACTGCCGGTTGGAAAGGTTCACCACCATCGCTTCGATCCCCGGACCATAGCTGACAGGCCCTTTGACATGACTGGGAAAAGAACCGTGATTGCCATGGCCACAGGAACATACTTTTTTACAAATGATATGATTGGTGATGACATAGCTGGGCGAGGGGATATCTATTACTTGACGGATCGCTTCGTGCACCATGTCCGACTTCGATAAATCATTCCCGCACGCTTCACAGAAGTCAGCAGCGTGCTGGATAGTCCTGTCAGCGGTCAACCCGTTAAACAATAGTGTCGAACCAGCATGCCCAGGCTGGCCACCTGTTTTTTTCCCTGTTTTTTGCCGGAGGCTGTTATTCGTATTTCGAGCAGGCTTATACAGATCGGTCGAAGGGGGCCTGGAACTGTTAGCGCTATTCCTTGGCAATCGTGCGATGCGCAACGCTTCTTGCAGCTCCTCAATTTGGGTATGCTGTTGTTCGTTTTTTTGCTGCAGCTTTCTATTGGTTGTATAAGCTTTTAAAACATCCTTAGCCAGGACTTCATTTTCTTTGGTCAGTGTCCGATTGGCCGTAGCTAATTTTTTCTCCTCCCGGATATGATGGCTCAATTGCGTGACCCGCTGGTCTGCAGCTACTTGAAGGGTCCTTACTTCCCGCCGAAGGGCTTGAGCAGAAAGAGGCTTCGCAGCGGTATGAAAGATGGTTTTTTTGATGAAGCAAATATAATACGTCTCAATTGATAACCAATAATAAAACACAACTATTTTCACAAAAAAATAAAGAATCTTTGTATTACATTTGAAAGCAACAGATACCAGTGATCATGCAAAAGACAGTGATAGAAAATAAGGAATCCATTCAACGGCAAGCAGCCGCCTATCTGCCCGGGAAAGGAAGTAAAAAGCATGACGATCCCTTTATGCATAGGCTACAGATAATACAGTACATGATCACCCATGACGCTTCCTGCGTACAGGCTGCTAAAAAATTTGACACCTATCCAAGAACGATACTAGCGTGGCTTTACAAGCTCAATGAAACGACTAGCGTTGAATCATTAAGAGAGCAGCCCGGGAAGGGAAGGAAAACCACCTTAACGCCACAGCATAACCAGCTAATCCAAAAGGCATTACAAAAGACCCCATTCAAAGTAGGTTTGACCGGTGATACCTGGACTGGGAAAACCTTATCGGCCTATCTTACTCAAAAAGCAGGAATAACATTGAAGGATCGCCAATGTCAACGAATTCTACAAAAAAATGGCTTTGCCAACAAGCGTGGAAGGCCCCCCTCAGGTACCTGAGCAGTTACGGTATCTCCCACGAGCTTTAAAACT
>PLXD01000325.1 GCA_003151295.1 Chitinophagaceae bacterium
ACGATCCCACCGGCATAGAAACTTCCATCGTACCCATAGGTCGCCGTAAAACCCCAGTTGCTAACCTTGCTACCGGTAAAAGAAGAGAATACAAGCACCGGATCGATCACGAGCGTAGTATCCGGAGAATATTTTCCGATCCTGAATTTCACGGTATTACCCCCTGAAACAACATATTTGCAGGGTACCTGCACCCTGCCTTCCGTACCGGCCTGGTAGGAATAGGGAGAAAGTTCACGAACCTCCCCGACAGAAGTAGAGACCCCCAACTGATTGTTCCGGATACTCAGCTTACCGGCCCCCTCATATTTCATGACAACCTGGCCCGGATCCCCGCCCGGCCTTACGATAAGATCGAATTTAAGCCTGCCCTTTTCCGTATAGTAGCGGACATCTATATTGGGATAAATATCATGATAAACGATCGCCTGGTACATATTGCAATGGCCTGCCCATTTAGACTTGTCATTACCGATAAAATAATTCTCATATGCCGGCAATATTTTGTCCGGAGTGACCATCGCCTGTTCATTGGCTCCCTGGAAAACAACACGGTACGCATGGAAATGCACTACTTCCTTTCCGCCGGATCCGGGAGAGGAACCCTCATCCGAAGGAGCTCCCCCTGCGCCTTGCGCTTTCTTCACCGGCGCAGATAGAGCGCCGGAAGATTTTCCATGAGTCTTATAGGTGAGCCTTCGCATATCTTCCGGATTATTCAAGAGCACGGTGAATCCCTGGCGCTCAAGGAAAAAAGCGCCTGCATTCATTTCTCCCCTGAATAGAACCTTCTCATTCCACTGTCCTTTGTTCTGCACGAATTCGAGACTGGAATAGCTCTCCTGCGCGGCACTGTATAGGGTAGCTGCAAACAATAGAATGAAAAGGACATATGACTTTTTCTTCAAATTTTCCTTTTTACAAATTACGTGATAAAACGTAAACTCCCGACCCCATTCTAACGGATCAAGGTAATATCCCCTTTCTTCGTCGCATGGGACCCATCAAAATAGCCGGCTTGCACAGTATACGCGTATACATCCATCGGCTGAAGCACCCCCCTGAAGGTACCATCCCAGCCAATGGCAGGATCGTTGCTCTCGAATACCAATTGCCCCCATCGATTGTAAATACGGAAAATCAACTGTGTGATGCCGAAACCGACCACTTTCACGATCCCATTCTGCCCGAAACGGCCGGGTGTAAAGGCATTNNACTGGAAGGTATCGGTCCGTTCGTACTGGTGTATTACCGTATCCATCGTTAGCTTCACCGTCGACGCACCATCCCCAAATATCCACTGATAACGGATACCTCCTATGGATTCATTATAGAACGTGGTCGGGGTATTGACGATCGGGGGCACAGGTGAGAAGTTGAAGGCAGCGGTCGGCTTGCCGCTCACAGTAATGGTAAGACTGGTATCACTTATGATATTACAGGTTGTCGAATCGATTACCGTCAGGGTGATCGTATAGGTTCCCGGATCGGTATAAAGATGGGTCTGGTTACCGCTGCTGTTCGAAGTGCCTCCATCCCCGAAGGTCCAGGAAAACTGCTGCCCGCCGACGGAATTATTCGTGAACTGCGCGTTGTAAGGCGCACAACCGGTCGACGGAGTGGTAAATCTTGCCCGCACATAGGGGGTAACCGTAAGCTGCTTTGAAAGGGTATCCGGGGAATTACAATAGTTCGTATCGTTAAGGATCAGTTTGACGTTATAAGTGCCCGGAGACACATAACTATGAGTGACGTTGTCGGGCCCGGAAGGCGCCTGTTGACCATCCCCAAAATCCCAGAGAAAGGAATTGTTGCCGAAAGGCTTACCTATGAAGGTTGAGCTGTTGACAAAAGTATAATCATTGGAAAGGCAATCGCCTTTGATATAATTAAAAGCCAGGGATGCCGGGTTATCACCCGCTACAATATGGGTATATACCGTATCGCTGACATTGCATGAATTGGAATCGATAGCGATCAGTTGCACGGTATAGACCCCTGTGGATGTATAGACATGCGTCACCTGGTAACTGGTGGTATCAAGGGGCGGACTACCGTCACCGAAATCCCAGATATAGCTTTTGGCATTGCGTATCGTGTCCTGCAGAACCGCAGTCAGGGGGACGCAGTTCGAGGTGTCGTTAGCATGGCCGTTGACGGACGCCTTAAGAGCGCCCGCAACCCCCGCGAAATTGAAGGCGATCTTCACGACCGCCTCGTTGCAGCCGTATATGCCGGTTCCGTTTTTCGTGGCCCAGACCCCCGGCGTGGTCGGGAACACGGCTCCTCCATAGCAGTTGGCGCAAATAGCTTCATAAATGACCCCCTGCTTGTCATAACGGCTGGTTCCCCCATCCACATGATCTCCGAAATTTCCGTTGTTCTGGCCAAAAAAACTGCCATATAACTGGCTTGCCGCGTTCTTCTGCAAAACGAAAAAGTAGAAATCTTCTCCGTCCGTGGTAGTTTTGAGGGCGCCGGGCGTCACGGAAAGACCCGTAGTATAAGAATTTGCATATTTATCGGTGATATCGACGCCTCCGCCCCAACCGGCCACATATACGTTCTCACAACGGTCCACCAGGAAAGCGGTCGGAGAGATATCCGGATAGGTCCCCCCCGCCTTGCCGAAAACAGT
>PLXD01000004.1 GCA_003151295.1 Chitinophagaceae bacterium
CGGAGAAATGTTGAGTGCATATATCCTGAATAATTTCCTCTTAAAATCTTGTCAAAAAAAATTGGCGCAGCACTATCCTGACCTGCCCAATCGGACAGGCTCTATACCTGATTTTTCCTGCACGTTCTGGACGAGGTAACGGTCATGCGCTGCCTTATGATTAACCCCGCCATGCTCAACCGGATCAGGATGGTTACTGTACTCACGGTTTCACTGATAGTCTTTTCTGCCCTGCGTTGCGGTGCGGTTAGCACCCCCCCCCAGATAACCATCGTTTTTCGGTATGACGATTATTCCAGTCGCAGCGCCACTGATCTGGAACGGCACCTAATCGCAACCTTTCAGAAACATGGGGTTTGCTGCACCTTTGGGATTATTCCCTTTGTGAAAGCGGTGAACTATCTCGATGTGCAGCCACAGGCAGGAATGCCTCTGACCCCAGCCAAGGCGGAAATGGCCCGGAACGCCATAAAAGCCGGGGCTATGGACGCGGCCCAACACGGCTACTCGCATCAAACCCTGCAAAGCAAGCCCGGCGTCTGGCATACATCATATGCGGGTCTGGATTACGATAGCCAATTGTATAAGATTAGGACGGGGAAAGTATTCCTTGACGAGATTCTCCATACGAAGATTACTACCTTTATTCCGCCGTTTAACAGTTATGACACCAATACGCTCAGAGCCCTGGAAGAACTTGATTTCCAATGTCTATCCGCCAACTTATCCGGATAAATCGCTACCACCACTACGTTAAGGATTTTACCGGCGACCTGCACCCTGGCCCAAATAAGGGAAGTCATCCATTATGCCAGGGGAATTATCGATTACCATCCCATGATCTGTGTACTCTTTCATCAATACGATTTTGTCGGCACTGAGAATACTATTGAAACGGAAAAAATCGTCCCTATAATTTCTTTAAAAGAATTTGACAACCTCTTGTCATGGATTACGTCGCAGAATGATCTCCGGGTAAGGTCAATCAGCCAACTCCTCGAGGAGAATGTTGACCTGAGCATGGAGCGGTTCAGAAATAATAAATATTATCTCGAGTTATTCCAGATGAAGGCAACTTGGTGGCCCCCACATTATCGCGTTTATTTACCTACTGCCATTGCATATAACATCAGTCCCAGCAATATATTCACAAATATATCGGCTCTCTGCATTAAAAATATCCTATATCTATGCTCATTTTATTTATTGTTATTGGTCATAGTTTTTATCGCTACCCATTTGTTGAGTCTAATCGCTTTTACCCTTCCAGGCAAACTTGATAAGATTTGCAAATTTGTCAGCTTTATCATTGGATGCGCCCTGATTTACTCTATGATATCTGCCAAGAGCATTGAATATCACAAGATGAGGCTCATGGTTGGCGCCCTGGGGGTATCCCTGGGCGTATGGTCAGCCTGCTGGAAACGGGAAAAATCCTTGGAGCCCCAGGACTCCAAGGATTTGCATTGATCCGGGTCGCGATGAGCAGCGCTGCCGAAAGCCCGTCAGCATAACGGTCGTCCGGGCCCGGGCAGACTCCCTCCGGTACACCCTCAGGGGCACGCCGGTGTCTGGTGCGGTGCCGCCGGCTTTTGACCGGATAGCTGCATGAGATCCGGTGCGCTGGCAATAACGAAAGGATAGAAATAGTGAATCCCTATAACAATCATGGTCAAAAATGCTATCATGAGTTCGTTCTTTAAGGTTCTCATGGCGCCCTCCTTTGCCGGCAGAATCCGGCATTGCTCTTCCAGGCGCCGCAGCTATCTGGAGAAATTAGGTTCGAAGCTAACAGCAGATATCTCTCTGGGTCAGAAGTCGCCCTAACCCAGGCCTTTTGATAATCCCCTATCCGGCGATTCCGGGAAGGTCGGATGGAGCGCTGGCCACCATAGTGTGTAAGCGATCCATTTCTTTTCGACTCAAGGTTCCCAAGGCCAGTATCCCCCCACCATAGACCAAAAGGCCGATNNGACACGCAGATATCGGCGCATTTGCAACCCGTAGAGAATAATCCCAAAGATTCCCTGGGTGGTCAGGATGGCCAAGCAGGCCCCGAGATAGGAGAATGCCGCAATAAAGAGGAGATTGGCGGTCACGTGAATGCCGGCGGTAAACCAGGTCAACCACAGGAGCGGCCCCTCTTCGTTCCGGGCAATCAGCACATTGGTACAGGCATAGTTCCAGAAACTGAACAAAAGGGGCAGGGAGAGAATCTGCAACGCCGGAGCTGAGGGCAGGAAAGATTCGCCATAGAGAAATACCACGATGGGGCGGGCCAGAATCGCCATAATTACTACTAGGGGAACCGACAGGATGAACAAATATTTCACGGTGAAACGCAGGGTCCGGGCGAAGCCGCCCACCGACCTGACATAAAGCTGACTCATAACGGGCAAAAAGGCCCCCATGATCGCGGCGGGGATCAACGTCAGGTTATCGAACAGCCTCAACGCCGCGGCAAAATACCCCACTTCCGTGGCCCCCGTAAACAGCTTCAGGACAATGATGCCGATT